>JACMPO010000109.1 GCA_014377455.1 Flavobacterium sp. | reverse complement strand
GCTGATTTATCAACAATGTTAATTGGATTTACATACTGAAAAGATTTGTAACTTTCGGATAAAAAAGGTCCGGGACTTCCGTTAACTTCAATAGGATATTGATTTTTATATTGAAAATTAGTTCCGTTTAAATTGTTGATATCTGGTTCGGAACCATCCAACGTATAGATAATTACAGCGTTTGGATTAGGATGCGAAATTGTTAATGTGAATGGAGCAGTAAAAACGCCAGAATTCTGTGAAAACACAGGCGGAACTAACAATTCTGTCAAACCAACACCAGTATTAGAAGCATTAGGAGTTGCTTGATAAAAGTACATCCAGGTTCCAGTTCCATTGGGCTGGAGACCGAAAGACACATTTTGTGGCAAAACAGTTGCAGGAAACGAGTTTATCACCATTCCTGTTGAACTGGTTAAAATAATTTCTTCGCTGGCACTAATTTTAAAATTAGTATGCAAGGGTTGTCCGACAATAATTCTGTTTTTAGAAGATGCCCAGATTAACAAATAAGAATTTGCATTTAAAGTAACATCAGGAAACGTCCATTTGTTGAGAATTGTTGGGTCGTCGGTGAGTCCGAAACCATTTAAACTCACAGTTTCTGTACCGTAGTTATAAAGTTCAATCCAATCTTGTGCCGTACCATCTTCGTCTAAAACTGAAGTTACGTTAGAAGACATTACTTCGTTAATTGCAATGTTCTGAGCGAATAAAGTGGCTGAAAAAAAGAGGACTAGTAAAAGAAAATGGAATTTTCTTCGGGTAAAATTTTTCATAAATAAATTTAATATGTAGGTTAAAAAAAAAGAAATTGGGGATTAATTATTAAAAGAAAAAAAATATTAAATGTTAAAAAAATTAGTTGGGGCGGGTATTTATTTACTTATTATAATGTCTTGATATAAAACATTTTGAATTTTCATGATGCTGATTATTATTAGTTTAAAAATGCTTTTTTGTATTGACTATTGATTTGGTGACTAAACACATCTAAATGTTTATGAATATGTTCTTTTAAACGCACGAGAAAATAATTCTAAAACCTGACTTTACTTACTGAATTATTGAACGTAATTCTATAGTACATGACAAAAATTAGAAAAAATATTAAAATTTCAAATATTAACTGATATATAGTACATTATAAGATTACATCACATAGTTTTCTTTAAGATAATAACAGTTTTGTCAGCAAATATAAAGCGTTAATTTCAGTTTTGCAAGAGCATTTTAAAATCGAACTAAAATATGCGAAGATGAAACTTATTTGTCTTTTTATAATCGCCTTATGCGAAATAAAGATAATTAATTTTGAAGGTTTAGCATCTGGATCTGACAAAAATTTAAAAATAGGAAATTTTACCAGTGTATGCAAAGGTTTATGAAAGATTATGATTTTCATTTAATAATAAATAGTACGTTAATATTCAACTTACTACATAATAAAAATGATTAAGTGGTTGTTTTAGACAGAACTAAATGGAAATTTGAATCTAATAATATTAATATTTTAATGTTTGGTGTCAGTTATAGAAATGCTGCATTTCCGTTGATATTTAAAATTTTGTTACTATTCAGCTATTCAAATCAATGTCGTCATCAACGTCCCTTGGAGTGATTTAGAACATTAATGCGACAGCTTTAATGTTCTAAATTGTATCGAGAAGCCTTTAATTACTGTGTTCTCGATAAATTTTTTTAAAAAAGCTATCGCATTTTTAAGAAAACACTCGAACTGACGAAACCAGAGAAT
>JACMPO010000108.1 GCA_014377455.1 Flavobacterium sp. | reverse complement strand
TATTTTTATTATATTTATACAAAAAATTATAAATGCAGTTTACAGATAATAGAAACACAACGCGGTGGATAATTATAATTGCATCATTCTTTATTGTTTTATTAATCCTTTGGAACACCTACACTTTTTTTCAGATATTTAAAAACGAAGAACGTTTGAAAATGCAGGTTTGGGCATCGGCACAAAAATCGCTTTTAAATGCCAATTTAGAATCTGATAATATCGAATTAAATCTAGAAATTTTTAGTAAAAACAAGACTATTCCATTAATACTTACCGAAAATAATGCTATTATTAACAATGCCAACATTGATGATTATATAGCTAAAGATTCTATTAGATTACAGAAATTTCTGAAACAACTCATAACAGAAAATGAACCCATAAAAATTGAATATGTAAAAGACAAGTTTCAATATTTATATTATGGAAATTCATCGCTTATCAATAAGTTGAAATATTATCCAATAGCGCTATTACTAATCATTTTTCTGTTTGGCACAGTTGTGTACAATTTTTATCGCAGCACCAAAATTTCTACTCAAAACAAACTTTGGGCTGGAATGGCTAAAGAAACTGCACATCAAATAGGAACACCACTTTCTTCATTAATTGGATGGCTCGAAATAATGAAGGCAGATAATGTAGATCCTACTATTATCACCGAAATTGAAAAAGATATCAATAGACTGCAAACTATAACCGACCGATTTTCAAAAATTGGATCAGAGCCTGTGTTGGAAATTAAAGACATAGTAGACGAAACGCGTCAATCGTTTGATTATTTAAAGTCGCGCTTTTCTAAGCAAGTAGAATTTAGTTTCAAAGCTCCAAAAACACCAATTTTAGTTTCCTTAAATCCAGCATTGCATAGTTGGACAATCGAAAATTTGATGAAAAATTCTATTGATGCTATGAAGGGAAAAGGCGTTTTAAAAATTAGCATTGAAAACGAAACCAATTCAGTAAAAATAAAAATAACTGACTCTGGAAAAGGAATTCCAAAAAATCAATTCAAAAGTGTCTTTGAACCCGGATTTACGACTAAAAAAAGAGGTTGGGGTTTAGGATTATCGTTAACAAAACGAATTGTTGAAGAATATCACAAAGGCAAAATTAAAGTTTTAAATTCCGAAATTGGAAATGGAACTACAATGTTAATCAGCTTTAAAAAAGCTACTTAAAATAATTTTAAGTAGGATTTACATTCATCCTAATAGCTAATGCTAAATCTTCAAAGGCATCTGGAGTCATCGAAATTTTGTTTTCAAAACGCATTTCGTTCATCTCATTTAATGGAATCAAATGAATGTGAGCATGTGGCACTTCTAAACCAATAACCGACATTCCTATTCGTTTACACGGAATTGTTTTTTCAAGTGCTAAAGCAACTCTTTTTGCAAAAAGTAATAAAGCTGTATAGGAATGATCTGACAAATCAAAAAATTTATTGATTTCCTGTTTTGGAATACATAAAGTATGTCCAACTGCATTTGGATTTACATCTAAAAATGCTAAAAAATTGTCGTCTTCGGCAATCTTATAACACGGAATTTCACCGCTTACTATTTTGGAAAATACAGTTGGCATAAAAATTAAATTTAGATTAATCTCTTGAAATTTCTAGAATTTCAAATTTTAAAGTGCCGTTTGGAACAATAATTTCGGCAACTTCACCTACTGATTTACCCAGTAATCCATGTCCAATTGGTGAAGTAACCGATATTTTTCCTGTCTTTAAATCGGCTTCACTTTCGGCTACTAGTGTGTATTTTAGTTCCATTCCATTGGATTGATTCTTAATTTTTACATTAGAAAGCACTAATACTTTTGAAACATCAAGCGTAGACTCGTCAATTAATCTTGCATTTGAGTGTACTTCTTCTAGCTTTGCAATTCTCATTTCCAGCATTCCCTGAGCTTCTTTAGCAGCGTCATATTCAGCATTTTCAGATAAATCGCCTTTATCTCTAGCTTCGGCAATATCCTGTGAGGCTTTTGGTCGCATCACACTTTTTAAATGGTCAAGTTCTTCTTTAAGTTTTTTTAATCCTTCTGCGGTGTAATAAGATACGTTAGTCATAATTTTAGTGCTATTTTTTCTTCGTTTTAGAATCCTCTCCCGAAGTTATATTTTGTTTAATAATATTTTTAATTCAAATTCCTCGTTATTATAAAATAGAAAAAATCCCATCAGGACGGGATTTCTTTTTTCAAAGATATAATTTTGTATTTTAAATTGCTATTTTTGTTCAATTATAACACACAAATTTACTAAAATAAATTTTCTGAAACAATAATTTATTCGATTTAAAATGAAAAAAATACTATCATTTCTTATTTTGCTTACTCTAATTTACAGTTGTCACAAAGATAAATACAGCAACGAAAATCCATATTTACCTAATTATGCATTTTCGATTGACATAAACACAAGTTTACCTACTTATAATAATGTAACTTTTGCTAGTAATGCAATTAAAGCATATCCAGGAAACGGACCTTCTAATGGCATAATAGTTTTCAATACTGGTAGTGGTTACAATGCTTTTGATGGTGGCTGTCCAAACCAAAACTTAACTTCGTGTTCTGCATTAAGTATAAGCGGTATCAATGCTAAATGCTCATGCGATAACGCTTTATACAACATGTTTACGGGTCAGGCTCCAGGAAAACAATATCCATTAAAGCCATACAGAGTGGAAGTAAATGGAAATATAATTAGGGTTTCCAATTAAGTATTAGCCTAAACTAATCCCACAGAAAAATACAAATAAAATAATGTATTTTTGCATTATGGAAACTAACAGACAAAAAAAAATAGGGAGCGTACTTCAAAACGATTTAGTAGATATTCTTCAAGGTGAAGTTCGAAAAAACGGACTAACAAATTTAATAATTTCGGTTTCAAAAGTTATAGTTACTACTGATTTAGGTGTTGCAAGAGTCTATCTAAGTGTGTTTCCACAAGAAAAAGCACCAGAAATTTTAGCGGCTGTAAAGTCCAATATGCCTCTTATAAAACACGATTTGTCGCAACGTGTAAAATTACAATTACGAAAAGTTCCCAATCTTTCCTTTTATATCGATGACTCACTAGATTATATTGAGAAAATTGATAATGCGCTATCTGGCAAAGAAAATCCTATCGAAAATAGAGACCTATTAGAAAAACGTAAAAAATCGTAAGTGAATTTCCCGCTTTATATTGCCAAAAGGTATATTTTTAGTAAAAGTAAAAACAATGCTATCAATATTATTACCCGAATTGCTTCGATGGGAATTATTGTTGGTGCGTTAGCATTATTTGTAGTATTATCAGTTTTTAGCGGTTTAAGGGTTTTTAGTTTATCTTTCTCAAACGATTTTGATCCCGATTTAAAAGCAAACCCAAAATTAGGTAAGTCATTTTATATTTCAACTGAACAAGAAAATCAATTGAAAAAAATTGAAGGGATTACTAGCTATAGCAAAATTATTGAAGAACGTGTGCTATTTTCATTTGATGGAAAACAACAAGTTACCTATTTAAAAGGAGTAGATAAAAATTTTGTTGTGGTTAATAAAGCCTCAAAAAAATTATTTAGTGGTTTTTGGCTAAAACCCGATACGTACCAAGTTGTTATTGGCTACGGAATTTCCGAAAAATTATCAGTTGGATTATTTGATTTTAATAACCCATTTGAGGTTTTCGTTCCAAAACCTGGGAAGGGAAATATTTCAAGTCCAGAAGAAGCTTTTAATAAAGAAATACTTATACCCGTTGGGATATATGCTATTAGTGAAGAATTAGATTCAAAATATGTCTTTGCTGATTTGGGTTTAGCACAACAATTATTATCGTACAAAACGAATCAAATTTCGGGTATCGAATTTAAAACGAAACCAAACGCAAACGAAGATAAAATTATAACAGAAGTACAAAATATATTCCACTCAAAAGTAGAAGTAAAAACTAGAGCAGCACTAAATGCTACCTTATATAAAATGCTGAATACAGAAAATATTGCAGTTTATTTAATTTTCACTTTGGTGATAATAATTGCACTTTTTAATCTTATTGGTGCATTGATCATGATGATTTTAGATAAAAAAGAAAATCTAAAAACACTATTGCATTTAGGAACAGAAGTTAAAAGTTTACGGAAGATATTTTTACTACAAGGTACCTTACTTAGTTTTTATGGAGGAATAATTGGTTTAATTTTGGGAATTGTAATTGTAGAAATTCAGCAACAATTTCAACTGATTATGATTACGCCGTCACTTCCCTATCCAGTAGTTTTTAGTTTTCAGAATATAATAATTGTTTTTGTTACTATAGTTTCTTTGGGATTTATAGCAAGTGTTATAGCAAGTAGTCGAGTTACTAAAAAATTGTTAGACTAAACTAGTTACACAAACTGAAAATCAGCATAAACCTCTTGAACTTCGTTTAAAATAGCATAAAGTTTCAATGCATCATCTGTAGTAACTAACCTTTGTTTATAATCTTTAAAGCCATGAACTCCTTTAAAATAATTGGTGTAATGTCTTCGCATTTCTACAATTCCAAGTCGTTCGCCTTTCCAATCCATAGACCATGTTAAATGATTTCGAGCAGCATCTACCCTATCTTGGATAGTAGGAGAAGGAAGTTTATGGCCAGTTTTAAAAAAATGTTTCACTTCGTTAAAAATCCAAGGATAACCAATGGCTCCACGACCTATCATCATTCCGTCTAATCCAAATTTATTTTTATATTCCAATGCTTTTTCTGGGGAATCGATATCGCCGTTTCCAAAAATTGGAATGGTCATTCTTGGATTATTTTTTACTCGGGCTATATGACTCCAATCGGCGTTTCCTTTGTACATTTGAGCACGAGTTCGAGCGTGAACTGTTAAGGCTTGAACGCCAATATCTTGAAGTCTTTCGGCTACTTCATCTATATTTATTGAATTTTCGTCCCAACCCAAACGAGTTTTTACTGTAACAGGAAGATTTGTTCCTTTGATAACGGCTTTAGTTAACCGAATCATTAAATCGACGTCTTTTAAAACTCCTGCACCGGCACCTTTACAAACTACTTTTTTTACAGGACAACCAAAGTTGATATCCACCAAATCGGGTTGTACGGCATCTACTATTCGAGAAGATAATTCCATTGCATCTTCATCGCCACCAAAAATTTGAATTCCCACTGGACGTTCATAATCAAAAATGTCCAATTTCATTTTGCTTTTCACCGCATCACGAATTAATCCTTCGCTAGAAATAAATTCAGAATACATTAAATCGGCACCATGAAGTTTGCACAGTCTACGAAAAGGCGGATCGCTTACATCTTCCATTGGAGCAAGTAAAAGCGGAAAATCGGGTAAAATAATGTTGCCTATTTTTGGCATTTTATAAAGATTTTTGCAAAGATAAAGAAATTAGTTATGGAAATATAAGTGTTGCAATAATAAGAATTTATGATTGTAATTTTTCGAAATTCTGTGTCTCTATTTGAATTATTTTTGAAATGTTTTCCCTTATATTTGCATAAAAATTCTTGCTAAATAGTTGCGTTAGGGATTGTAGTGAAAATCTTTTTATTTTTTTCTTTTCAAAAAATAAAAGATTGTAACGGAAAGCCCGACCCGAAGGGAAACGCCCAAAAAATTGATATGAAAAGTAGATGAAAAATATTAGAAATTTTTGCATTATTGCACACATTGATCACGGAAAAAGTACGCTTGCAGACAGACTTCTTGGTGCTACACAAACGGTTACAGCTCGTGAAGAAAAAGCACAGTTGCTAGACAATATGGATTTAGAGCGTGAACGTGGCATTACAATAAAAAGTCATGCCATTCAGATGGAATATACTTACAAAGGGGAAGAATATATTTTAAATTTGATTGATACTCCTGGGCACGTAGATTTTAGTTATGAAGTTTCACGTTCCATTGCAGCTTGTGAAGGAGCACTTTTAATAGTTGATGCAGCTCAAAGTATTCAAGCTCAAACTATTTCTAACTTATATTTGGCATTAGAAAACGATTTAGAAATTATTCCTGTTTTAAACAAGGTAGATTTGCCAAGTGCCAATCCAGAAGAAGTTAGCGATGATATTATAGATTTGCTAGGTTGCAAATTAGAAGATATTATTCATGCTAGTGGTAAAACTGGTTTTGGTGTGGAGAACATATTGGCGGCTATTATTGAAAAAATTCCAGCACCAAAAGGAAATAAAGATGAACCATTGCAGGCTTTAATTTTTGACTCACACTACAATCCGTTTCGTGGCATTGAAGTTATTTTTAGAGTTAAAAATGGGGAAATTAAAAAAGGTCAGAAAATAAAATTCATGGCAACAGGCAATGAATATTTTGCAGACGAAGTTGGAACTTTGAAATTAAATCAAGTTCCTAAAAATGTAATTTCTACTGGTGATGTAGGCTATTTAATATCGGGAATAAAAGAAGCGAAGGAGGTCAAAGTTGGTGACACACTAACTGATGCAAAAACGCCGACTACCAATATGATTACTGGTTTTGAAGATGTGAAACCAATGGTTTTTGCAGGAATTTATCCGGTTGACACCGAAGATTATGAAGATTTGAGATCGTCGATGGAAAAACTGCAACTTAATGATGCTTCGTTAGTATTTTTACCTGAGAGTTCCGCTGCTTTAGGTTTTGGTTTCCGATGTGGATTTTTAGGAATGTTACACATGGAAATTATTCAGGAACGCTTGGAACGCGAGTTTGACATGACTGTAATTACCACTGTACCTAACGTTTCGTACTTAGCATATACTAAAAAAGAACCCGAAGTTGGCATGACGGTAAACAACCCAACGGATTTGCCCGAACCATCAAAATTAGATCGTGTTGAAGAACCCTTTATTAAAGCAACCATCATTACTAAAGCTGATTTTGTAGGTAATGTAATGAGTTTATGTATCGAAAAGCGCGGTGTAATAACAAATCAAACGTATTTAACAACCGAGCGTGTGGAATTAACATTTGATATGCCACTTGCCGAAATTGTATTTGATTTTTATGATCGATTGAAAACCGTTTCTAAAGGATACGCTTCTTTTGATTATTCACCAATTGGCATGCGAACTTCTAAGCTGGTAAAATTAGATGTGTTGTTAAACGGAACATCGGTAGATGCATTATCGGCATTAATTCACGAGGATAACGCTTTTTATATAGGTAAAAAAATGTGTGAAAAACTAAAAGAATTAATCCCAAGACAACAATTTGACATTCCAATTCAAGCTGCAATTGGCGCCAAAATTATTGCCCGCGAAACTATCAAAGCATTACGAAAAGATGTAACAGCAAAATGTTATGGTGGCGATATTTCAAGAAAAAGAAAATTACTTGAAAAACAGAAAAAAGGTAAAAAAAGAATGCGCCAAGTAGGAAATGTAGAAATTCCACAAGAAGCATTTATGGCGGTATTAAAGTTGAATGATTAGGAAGTATTAAGATAAAAGTATTACATATTAAGACTAAACCCAAGGACGAAAGTTGTTGGGTTTTTTGTTATTCCTAATCACCTATTCAACCACCAAATACTGGCATTCAAAATACTTGCAAAACTAACCCAAGCCAAGTAAGGAAGTAAAAGTAAACCCGATAGTTTATCTATTTTTTTGAAATGACAGTAGGTTTCATAAATCATTAACCATAACAAGCCAATTTCTATCAAGGCTAAAAGTGTGTTGTGCAATCCGAAAAATAAGTAAGACCAAAGTGCATTTAAACCCAATTGTATTGTGAAAAAAATTAGTGCTTTTTTTACAATTTCTCTTTCAAAATCAATTCGACTCCAAATTAATCCAGCCGAAATTCCCATCATTATATACAACAAACTCCAAACTGGAGCAAAAATCCAATTTGGCGGATTAAAAGATGGCTTTACTAAAGTGGGATACCATGTAGTGATGCTTTCGCGAGTTACCGTTCCTGAAAGATAACCTATTGCCATACAACTAACTACGACGATTGCAATTTTTAAATATTTATTCATAATGTATTTTTGTAATAATTTCAAATGTAACAAACTAATGATACTCTTTTTGCTAAAATAAGTATCTTTGTAATAAAGTTATTAATTTATATGATTTTAGAAATAGAATTCATTCCTGCAAAATATTCAAATGTTGCAACACAAGGATTTTTCGAGTGGAGTGCACCAAGCAACATCGCATTAGTTAAATACTGGGGGAAAAAAGAAAACCAAATAAGTTATAATGGTGAAGAGTCAAAGCAAATTCCAGCGAATCCATCGATAAGTTTTACCTTAAAAAATTGTAAAACAATAACAAAATTTTCTTACAAAAAACGAGTTGCTATTTCTGAATCAGAAACAAAAAAACATCAAGATTTTTCGTTTGATTTATTGTTTGAAGGCAAACCGAGAGAGGATTTCAAACCAAAAATTCAAAAATTCTTGGAACTAATCGAAATTTACTTGCCTTTTTTAAAAAATTTTCATTTTACAATTGATACTCAAAATACATTTCCTCACAGTTCTGGAATTGCATCATCAGCATCGGGAATGGCAGCACTTGCAATGAACTTTATGAGTTTGGAAAAGTTATTTTTCCCTGAAATGACTGATGATTATTTTTATCGAAAAGCCTCTTTTTTAGCACGATTAGGTTCTGGTAGCGCTTGCAGAAGTGTGAAAGGAAGTGTTGTAGTTTGGGGAAAACATGATGAAATTGCCAACAGTTCCGATTTATTTGGCGTAGAATTTCCGACTCAAATACATTCGAATTTTATCAATTATCAGGACACAATTTTGTTAGTTGACAAAGGTGAAAAACAAGTTTCAAGCACATTGGGTCACAATTTGATGCATAATCATCCATTTGCAAATGAACGATTTAGTCAAGCTTATATTAATTTGTCTAAAATAAAATCGATTTTTGAATCAGGAAATCTCAATGAGTTTATAAAAATTGTCGAGAGTGAAGCTTTAACTTTACATTCCATGATGATGACTTCGATGCCATATTTTATATTGATGAAGCCAAATACGCTTGAAATAATTAACAAAATATGGAAATTCAGATCAGAGACCGAAATTCCAGTGTGTTTTACATTAGATGCTGGTGCAAATGTTCATGTTTTATATCCCGAAAACGATATCGAAAAAGTTTTGCAATTTATTAAAGACGAATTAGTTGGCTATTGTCAAAATGGTCAGTATATTTGTGATGAAATTGGATTTGGGTCAAACCAAAAAATATAAATTACATGAAAGGACCGTTATTTTATTCAAAAATTTTACTCTTTGGAGAATATGGAATTATTAAAGATTCAAAAGGCCTTTCAATTCCTTATAATTTTTATAACGGCGCTTTAAAAGTTGATGAAAATCCAAATGCAGAAGCTTTAAAATCTAACGAAAGTTTAATGCGATTTGTAAATTATCTAGAACATCTGCAAGCTTCCCAACCTGAATTGGTTACCTTTAATTTATCTGATTTAAAACTAGATGTTGCTAGAGGAATGTATTTTGATTCCAGTATTCCACAAGGATATGGCGTTGGAAGTAGTGGCGCACTTGTTGCTGCTATTTATGATAAATATGCTCAAAATAAAATTACTGTTTTAGAAAATTTAACGCGAGAAAAATTATTGCAACTCAAAACTATTTTTTCTCAGATGGAATCTTTTTTTCACGGAAAAAGTTCTGGTTTAGACCCTTTAAACAGTTATTTAAGCATTCCGATTTTAATAAATTCAAAAGACAGCATTGAAACCACTGGAATTCCAACCCAAAGTTTTGATGGTAAAGGTGCCGTTTTTTTATTAGATTCTGGAATTGTAGGCGAGACGGCTCCAATGGTGAATATTTTTATGGAAAATCTTAAAGACGTAGGCTTTAGAAAAATGCTAAAATCGCAATTTATAAAATATACAGATTCTTGTGTAGAGGCCTTTTTAGGTGGCGATATGAAATCATTATTTGCCAATACAAAAAAGCTATCTAAAGTAGTTTTGAACAATTTCAAACCCATGATTCCGGAACAATTTCATAGTGTTTGGAAAAACGGAATTGATACTAACGATTACTATTTAAAACTTTGTGGTTCAGGTGGTGGTGGATATATTTTGGGCTTCACTCAAGATTTAGAAAAAGCACGAAAATCGCTCAAAGACTATAAGTTAGAAGTTGTTTATCAATTCTAATTCAAAATTATGTTATCTCGCGAAAACAAGCTTATTTTATTAAAAATTGTTAGTATGTTTTCGGTGGTTCGTGGATACAATATTCCCATAATTTCACTGGCACAATACCTCTCGGCTATATTTATTATGGCTCCAGAAAAACGAGCACTGGCTGTTCTGTTAGATTTTAACCTCTTTATTTTAGTCATTGCTTCCAGCTTAACTATAGCTTCTGGATACATAATTAATAATTTTTATGATTCAAAAAAAGATTTAATAAACAGACCCAATAAATCGGAACTGGATCGCTTAGTAAGTCAAAAAACTAAACTTCATGTTTATTTTACAATCAATTTTCTAGTTGTAATATTAGCTTTTATTGTTTCATTTAAAGCTGTATTATTTTTTTCGGTTTATATTTTTCTAATTTGGTTTTATTCTCATAAACTAAAAAAATATCCAATTATAGGAAATCTAACAGCCTCAATTTTAGCAATTTTACCTTTTTTTGCCATTTTATTGTATTATAAAAATTTATATCCTCAAATTTTTGCACACGCTTCATTCCTATTTTTACTTATTTTAATTCGAGAAATTATAAAAGATTTAGAAAATATCAAAGGTGATATTGCAAACAATTATAGAACAATTCCTGTGAAATTTGGTGACACTTTTGCAAAAAAAATTATTACATTACTTACCATTCTAACTGTAGTTCCCATTTATTTTTTAGTTGAAATATACGAAGTGGGTTACATGGATATTTACTTTTATGCAAGCCTTATAATTTTATTGTTTTTCCTTATACTACTCTGGAAATCAAAAAGCAAACTAGATTATCTTAGGTTACATAATATCTTGAAAATCATAGTGGTTTCAGGTGTTTTTTGTATTGTATTGATCAATCCAGATGTTTTAATTCATGGTCGTACACTATTGAAAATTTAGAGACTTCATTAGTTTTTTGTTGATAACTAAAATTTAAAATCAGCAACAAATCTTGTACTTTTGAGAATCTTATATTTTGTACAAATAGGCAATCTATAGGCATTTACTTCTAATTTTTTTTCTAAAATGTATTTAATATTCGATACCGAAACTACTGGGCTTCCAAAAAAATGGGGCGCTCCAATTTCTGATACAGATAATTGGCCAAGATGCGTTCAAATTGCATGGCAACTTCATGACGGTATGGGAAAAGTTTTGGAACATGAGGATTTTTTGATAAAGCCAGAAGGCTATAATATTCCGTATGAAGCAGAACGAATTCATGGAATTTCGACTGAACTAGCGCAACAGGAGGGAATTTTGCTTAAAGAAGTTCTCGAAAAATTTAATACCGTTTTAGGTAAGGCACAATTTATTGTAGGTCAAAATTTAGGTTTTGATGTGAATATAATGGGATGTGAATTTTATCGAATGGGTATAAATTCCCCAATGTCATCCATGCCAATTTTGGATACCTGTACCGAAGTCACAGCGTCGTTACTACAACTTCCTGGCGGTCGCGGTGGAAAATTTAAACTTCCCACACTAACTGAATTACATCAGTTTTTATTTGAAGTCCCTTTTGAAAAAGCTCATAATGCTACTGCAGATGTTGAAGCAACTTCTCGTTGTTTTTTTGAACTTATAAAACGTGAAATTTTTACTAAAGAAGAACTAGATGTTCCTGCAACTTATTTTACAGAGTTTAATGAAAAAAATCCGCAACAAATTCAACCTATTGGATTAAAACACATCAACCTCAAAGAAGCATCTGATAAAATAAGACAACAATTTGGTGATAAAAGCTCTATTTCAATATCTAAAGAAACCTTATCGGAAAATAAAAAGAGTTTACTTGAGACCGATTTTATTCATTTGCATAATCATACACAATTTTCAGTATTACAATCTACCATTTCGGTTCAAGATTTAGTTAAAGCAACTATAAAAAATAAGATGCCAGCTGTTGCAATGACCGATATTGGCAACATGATGGGCGTTTTTCATTTTGTTCGAGACCTATTGTATCATAACAAAACGGTTGAAGCAAAAAATAAAGCAACTGTTGAAGCCGGTGAAATACCCAACGAAATAACTATTAAACCCATAGTAGGTTGCGAGTTTTTTGTATGTGATAATCATAAAGATAAAACGCGTAAGGATAATGGCTATCAGATAGTCCTTTTGGCAAAAACCAAAAAAGGATATCACAATTTGGCAAAAATGTCTTCGATTGCCTACACCGAAGGATTTTATTATGTCCCAAGAATTGACCGAAATATTATCGAAAAATACAAAGAAGATATTATTGTTCTAACTGGAAGTTTGAACGGCGAAATTCCAAATAAAATTTTAAATCAAGGCGAAAATCAAGCTGAAGAGGCTTTGCTGTGGTGGAAAACACAATTTGGAAACGATTTATATATTGAATTAATGCGTCATAATCAGCAGGATGAAAACCGTGTGAATGAATCGTTAATTTTATTATCAAAAAAACACCAAATAAAAATTGTTGCTACTAACAATACTTTTTATATAAATAAAGAAGATGCTAATGCACACGACATTTTACTGTGCGTTCGCGATGGAGAAAAACAAGCTACACCAATAGGTCGTGGTCGTGGTTATCGTTACGGACTAGATAATCAAGAATATTATTTCAAATCTGGCGAGGAAATGAAAAAGCTTTTTAACGATTTGCCAGATGCCATAACAAATATCCAAGAAGTTGTAGACAAAATTGAAATTTTCGATTTAGCACGAGACGTTTTACTTCCAAAATTTGAAATACCTTCTAATTTTTTAATTGATGAAGATAAACTAGACGAAGGAAAAAGAGGTGAAAATTCCTTTTTACGATATCTTACATTAGAAGGAGCAAAAAAACGATATGAAAAAATAAATTTTGAAATTCAAGAGCGCATTGATTTTGAATTGCTCACTATTGAAAATTCGGGCTATCCTGGATATTTCTTAATTGTACAAGATTTTATTGCCGAAGCCAGAAAAATGGGGGTTTCTGTTGGTCCTGGTCGTGGTTCTGCTGCTGGATCAGTTGTGGCATATTGTCTTGGAATTACTAATATTGATCCGCTTTTGTACAATTTACTTTTTGAGCGATTCCTAAATCCAGATCGAGTTTCGCTTCCCGATATCGATATTGATTTTGATGACGAAGGACGAAGTAAAGTAATGGATTATGTGATTAGAAAATACGGCTCGAAGCAAGTAGCACAAATCATTACTTATGGAACTATGGCAACCAAATCGAGCATCAGAGATACGGCTCGAGTAATGGATTTACCTTTATTTGAAGCTGATAAAGTAGCAAAACTTATTCCTGGAATGATGCCATCTAAATGGAATTTGTCTCGATTATTATCTGAAGAGGAATCGTTAATTAAAAAAACAGTTCGTCCAGAAGAATTTGATCGGATACGCGAATTAATTGCACTTTCAAAAGAAGATACCTTATGTTCAGAAACCATAAATCAGGCGAAATTTCTTGAGGGAAATCTTAGAAATACTGGTATTCATGCTTGTGGCGTAATTATAACTCCTAGCGATATTACTGATTTTGTTCCCATAGCAACCGCTAAAGATTCCGAATTATACGTCACTCAATTTGATAACTCGGTTGTAGAAAGTGCTGGCTTATTAAAAATGGATTTTTTAGGTTTAAAGACCTTAACTTTAATAAAAGATACTGTAAAATTAGTAAAATATAGAACTGGCGAAGACATCAATCCAGATGAATTTCCAATTGATGATGATAAAACGTATGAGCTTTTTCAGCGTGGCGAAACTATTGGTATTTTTCAATATGAAAGTGCAGGAATGCAAAAGTATATGAAAGATTTAAAACCAACAGTTTTTGGAGATTTAATTGCAATGAATGCACTATATCGTCCAGGACCAATAGCTTACATTCCAAGTTTTGTAAAGAGAAAAAACGGGGAAGAAGACATTAAATATGATTTAGATGCTTGCGAAGAATTGTTGAAAGAAACCTACGGAATTACGGTTTATCAAGAGCAAGTAATGCTATTGTCTCAAAAACTTGCTGATTTTTCTAAAGGTGATGCCGATGTTCTGCGAAAAGCAATGGGAAAAAAACAAAAAGAAATTTTGGATAAAATGAAGCCAAAATTTATTTCGCAGGCTGAAGCAAAAGGACATTCACCTGAAATATTAGAAAAAATTTGGAAAGACTGGGAAGCATTTGCTGAATATGCTTTTAATAAATCGCACTCTACTTGCTACGCTTGGATAGGGTATCAAACTGCTTACTTAAAAGCTAATTATCCAGCGGAATATATGGCAGCCGTTTTATCTAATAATATGAATGACATTAAGCAAGTTTCATTTTTCATGGAAGAATGCAAACGAATGGGACTTGAAGTTTTAGGACCAGATGTAAACGAATCATTTTATAAGTTTACCGTAAACGAAAACTATGCCGTTCGGTTTGGAATGGGAGCTGTAAAAGGTGTTGGTGCAAATGCAGTAGAAACAATTGTTAAAAACAGAAAAGATGCGCCTTACAGATCAATTTTTGACTTGGCAAAAAAAATCGATTTACGAGCGGCAAACAAAAAAGCATTTGAAAGCCTAGCACTTGCAGGCGGTTTTGACTGTTTTTCAAATACACATAGGGCACAATATTTCCATATTGAAGGAGAAGGCATTACATTTTTAGAAAAAGCAATCCGTTATGGTTCAAAATTTCAGGAAAACGAAAATTCATCGCAAGTAAGTTTGTTTGGTGAATCGAGCGATGTACAAATAGCAGAGCCAACTGTGCCACCATGTGAAGAATGGAGCACTATGGAAAAGTTAGCACAAGAAAAAGAAGTAGTTGGAATTTATATTTCTGGACATCCGTTAGACGATTACAAGTTTGAGTTGCGTCATTTTTGCAACGCACGGCTTGAAGTGCTTAGGAATTTAAATTTTGTAATCAATAAAAGTTTAACATTTGCAGGAATTATTAGTAATGTTCAATATAGAACTGCAAAAAATGGAAAAGATTGGGCACTATTTTCACTAGAAGGGTATGATGAAAGTTATGAATTCAAAATTTTTAACGAAGAATATTTAAAGTTTAGACATTACCTTGTAAACAATCAGTTTATCTATTTTAAAGTTGGCATTAAAGAAGGTTGGGTAGACAGAGAAACAGGTAAAAAATCGGATCCTAGAATTGTGTTTCAAGATGCGAAACTCCTTGCAGATGTGTTACCAACTTATGCAAAAAAATTATCGGTTCAACTTAATATTTCTGATGTAAAGCAAAATTTAATGCAACGACTTAAAGAAGTTTTTAATGCAAACAAAGGCGATAACCAAGTTGTTTTTGAATTTGTAGAGACTGATGTCATCAAAAAAACTGTGCAAAATATTCCAGTTTTAACACAGTCAAGACCAGAAATTTTAATTGATAATTTTAATGATTTAAATTCAGATTCTGAAATTGTGGATTCTGATATTAATGTCTTGGATTTATCAAAAGATAATGAGGATGAAGTTTTAATTCTAAACACAACTACAGAAATTGAAGAAGTGAGAAAAATAACCTCAATAGAAATGAATAGCAGATCTGTAAAAGTGAAAATATCTCGAGAATTGCTTGAAGAACTTGACAAAATGCAAATTAACTTCAAATTGAATTAATAATATTTTTAAAATTTTACTCAATTTTATCACAGTATTTTAGGAAAATTATAAATAAAAAAAATCCTACTTTTGTAACTTTAAATTTAAGAAAACCAGTGAAATTGGTATGAAAAAAAATGCAACTATGATAACTTTAATACTCGCGCTGTTTGTTGGTTGTGCTTTAATTATAGGATCTGTTTATTCATTATTTAAAGAAAAGTCACAAGCTATAACTTCAGAGATGCCAGAATTAGTTTCCACAGAAATTGCCATTGCAAACAAAAAAGTTGAAGTTTTGGAAGATGAAGTAGCTGAAAACAAAGATAAATTTGAAGCAACTGAGACTAAAATTTCAAAGTTAAAATCAGAATCATATACTGAAATTGTTGACCAAAATTTACCAATAATTGAGATTTCAGATACTGATATTGGAGAGAAAATAGAACTTAATAGTGATAATAAAAAGGTTCTTAAATTAATGTATAATCATCAAATAAAGTTTAACATCGTTAATGTTGGTAATTATTCATTAAAAGAAGTGATTTTTTCGGTTAAAGATATTTATAACGAAAACAAAGATAAAAAGAATAAGAAAAAATCAAACCAATACAACTACATGGGGCAAACTTTTGACAATGAAGATGTTGGTGCTTACAATAATATTGAAATAAATACTTTAAACTTAAAAACTAAAAAACTAGTTTATGTAAGCAATTTGCCTAGTAGTTTTGGTGTTGGCGATTATTATTTTGATGTAATTATAGAATGGAGCAAAGGTTTTTATCAGATGCACGTTGATATTGAAGAATTAAATGGAAAACTAAAATATCGATATAAATTTTATGATATCAACGGCAAAGAATTAGACTTAAAATCATTAGAAAAAAATGTTTAGCACAAAAAATCAATACTATAGTTTTCCTTGGCGAAAAATCTAAGCATTCAAAGCTTCAACAATTATCGCATCGTCGTTCAGCATATCTTTGAGCATATTTTCTATTCCATTTTTTAGGGTGAAAGTTGAGCTTGGACAACCATTACACGATCCTTGCAGTACTACTTTTACTCTTTTTTCTTTTTCATCGTAGGAATCAAAAAGTATATTTCCACCATCGGCTGCAACTGCAGGTTTTACATATTCTTCTAAGATATTTATAATTTGTTGAGACGTTGTATCAAGATTATCAAAGTTTTTTATCTGTTGTTTTTCAATTTTTGGATTGGCAACCGCAACAGATTCATCAACTGCAATTCCACCATTTTCAATATATTGCTTAATAAAAGTTCTAATTTCAAGAGTAATAGATTCCCAAGTTGCAACCTCATATTTAGTAATTGAAATATAATTTTCATCTATAAAAATTTCTTTTACAAAAGGAAAACCAAATAATTCTTTAGCTAGTGGAGATGTAACTGTATCATCAATATTTTTGCACTCTAAAGCATTTTTAGTGAGCAACTTGCTTACAACAAATTTTAATGTTGCTGGATTTGGAGTTGTTTCGCCATACACCGTAATGGGTTGTTTTTTTGATATTTTTACATCTGAAATTACAATGACTCCACCTTTGGTAACAAAATCGTCAATTTGTTCCGCTACAGCTTCTTTCACATCATCCCATTCGACAATATTGTAACGTTCGATTGCAATAAAATTACTGGAAATATAAACTGTTTTTACAAATGGCAAATAAAATAATTGTTGGGCAAGTGGCGAATTTTTTGCTTCATCAATATTTTTATATTCAAAACTTTCATTTTGGGTTATAAAATCTGGAAATTCAAATTTTAATATGGTAGGATTTTGCGTTTCTTTAATAGTAATTTTCATAGGAATGATTCAAATTTCTACAAATTTAACAAAGTTATTTTTTTTGAATGCTTATATTTGAAGTTTTAAACAATAAATTAACATTCAAACCGTTATTTCAAAACTTTAGTTTAAAGTTCTAGCCGATTTATTATGAAGAAATTTATACTCATACTGGTCATTTTTTGTGCTTCAATAGATGGCTTTTCACAACCTATCACTGTAAACACAACAACTTATACAGTTCCACAATTGGTGCAAAATGTACTGTTTGGTTC
>JACMPO010000107.1 GCA_014377455.1 Flavobacterium sp. | reverse complement strand
GTATTTTTTCGCATATTCTCGTCGTGTGATTAGCAAACTTGTTGTAGCAAAAAATAGTAGGTAAATAAATAAAGGAAAATAAAAATAACGAAGTGGTATAAAAATTAATAAGGCAAAGTATAAAAGCGGTATAAATTTTAATGGTGTTGATTTATTAATTAAGCCGGACAAATAAAATCCTACTGCACAAATAAGAAGAGCAATCCACTTTAATAGTGCATATTCATGAACTTGAACAACTTCATTCGTTAAAAATCCAACAGCTATTAAAGGAATAATTATCGATGTATTACCTAGAAAAAGCCTTAAAATTATTTTTTTTGTCATTCTTGCTCTCTTTTTTAAGTTTGTTGCTAACGTTTCTCATATTTGCGAAGGCCGGGATTTTCAGCACAAATGTTCATTTGAAAAACTAAACTTGAACCTTGCACTAAACTTTCATAGAAGCACAAAACCCCCGCTTTTGCAAATATGATGTTAGGCGATGTTTTTTTTTCTTTACTTCATTTAAGATATATTCGATTATTTTGTTTTCTCCTTTCATAAAATCATCAAAACTATTATGAATTTCAATTTCTGGATACAAAGAGTCTTCATTATTTTTTGTTTGGTTAGGTCGCTCCATATAAAAATACGACATACTTATTATTTTCTTTGTATTTGGTAGTTTAAAAGCCGACCCACCTGTTTGAGTAGATGGCTTGTTCCCTAAAGGACGACCAATTACTGTCGCAATACCATTATCTGCTAATGTTGTAGCCAAAACTTGTCCAGCACTAAATGTTTCGGGACTGATTATGAGATAAACTTTACCTTTAAATTTAGGCATTGAATTGTCAACAAAAAACAAACTTTTCTCATTTGTAATTTCGTCAAAAAATGTTTCTTTTACAAGTTCATTAGTTATTTTTGTCTCTCCGTCAGGTAAGTCTTTATCATATTTAGTTTTGTGTAAATTATTATATTTTTTATAGTCATTTTTAACTGTTTTTTTATAAAATTCTGAATTATGAATGTATTCAGTAAATCCCTTTGGTTCTTTGTCAGTTAAATACCAAATTAATTGCTTGCCAAGTCTAAAATCACCACCCGTATTATAGCTTAAATCAATTATAAGGTTTTCAATATTTTGCTCATTGATTTTTATAAAAAATGATTGTAAATATTTTCCAAAGTCAACCTTTTTTATGTCTTTTGGTATGAATAAACTCATTACTAGCGGTCTTGTTAAGAAATTACTATAACTTCCTATTTCTGACTTTACACTAACAATATCTAGACATTTATTCATTTGTAAATAAGCAAAGTTGTCTTTTTTTGATATGCTATCATAAAAACCATTATTCTGTTTTAATGCAAATCTGTATTTAGGTATAGCAGTTTTTACCTGGTACCCTTTTATTTGATTTTCATTTTTTGCTTCTAAATTAAATTGAATTAAAGTATCAGATTTACTAACTTTAAAATTCAATTTTTTATCATTCGGATTTGAAACACCTATTGCCTCCCAATATGAAGGTGATAGAAAATGTTTATTTGAAAGAAACTCATTAAACTTCCAATGTTTATTTTCACCACTTTCAAAAGCTAAAATCTTTTCTTCAATTTGTTTAATAGGCAAGTTGTTAATTGATACGATTTTCGTACCAATTACTAAACTGTCGATTTCTTTGTCAATATTACCTATTACCCAATTATCTTTCTCTTTTATTAAAAAAATAGCATATCTACTACTATCGTATTTTTTAAAATCAAAGTAATAATTCGAATGTCCGTCATTTAATTGGGCAATAAAATATTTCAAAAGGATATCAAAATCTTTTTCATTCTTTATACTTGACGATTTAAGTGTAAACTCGTCAGCTTGTTTGTTAAAATCAGGATTTTTTTGAAAAATTCTTGGGTAAGATTTTCTTATTAATTCAACTGCATAAATAGCATCTTTTTTGAAATCAGAAAAACCTTTATAACCTGGAATATTTTTATATTCAATTTTAGGGGTTTTTACTAAAATTCTTTGAAGTTTTTGAGTGCTACAAGAACTTAAAATGATTGAAACTATTAATAAAATTGTCAGTATTCTTTTCATGGTCTTTTGGTTTTATAATTATGCCTAACGTCTTGCTAGTAGGCGATGGTCGGGGTTAATAAGCCTTAATATTTCGGTTAATCACAATCTTTCAAACACAAAACAATCTTTCCGTTAAGCCTGAGTCCCGACTATTGCTTACTAGCTGTTGTGCGATGGTTATTGTTTTATTTCGGGTAATTTAAATTCTGTATTATAAATTATACTCACTAAATTTTCTACAAAAATATTAGTGGGAATTCTTTCGCCATTTGTAGCATAAGAAATTGATATTTTATCTTTTGGGCTGTAAATTAGTCTCGTATGTGAACCAAGTAAATCGCCGCTGTGCCCAAAAAATTGATTTTCTCCATATTCAAATAATGCCAATCCTCGACCCCAATCTTCCTTACCGATAGTTGGTTTCATCAAATCTAAAGTCTGTTTTTTTAAAATTTTGTACTGAAACAAACTTGTAATTATAGTATTTAAATCGTTAGTTGTGCTTGCAATATCTCCAACTCCAATCACGTTTAAATATTCAACATCTTTAATTTCATTCCAATTTTCTATGAATTTATAGGATTTAAATGTGTTGGTTGGATTTGATTTTACAGAAGCAAAATTTTTAAGATTAAGTGGTTTTACAATTTTTTTTTGTACAATTTTGTGAAATTCTTTTTTACATTTTTTTTCAAGAATCATTCGTAACAATATATAGGCTGAATTTGAATAAACAACTTTTTCATTTGGTTCAAAGCTTACACCTTGTTTCTTTATTTCCTCAAAAATTTCCTTTTCACTTACTTTGTTCATAACCCAAATATCGCCATTTCTTATTGCAAAATTACCTAATCCGCTCGTGTGTTCTAACAAATTTTTAATTGTTATCTTTTTTGAATTCTGTATTTCTGGATAAAATTCAGATAATTTAGCATCTAATTTTAGTTTGCTTTTTTCAACTAATTCTAATATCAGAATTGCTGTGATCATTTTAGTTACGGACGCAATTTGGTATTTTGTGTCCTTATTATAAGTTAAATCTATCAATTTTTCCTGTCCGAAACTTCTATTGTAAACTTCTTGTCCGTTTTTGTATATGGACACACTACCAATTCCACCATTATTATCTTTGATGTAATTTAGATAATCATCTATTTTTGCTTTAACTATTTCTTGGGAAAATATATTTCCTGAAATTAGTAATGTAAAGAATATTAATTTTAATTTCATTTCTACGTTTTTTTTTATAATCTCGCACAACGTCCCGCTAGTAGGCGATGGTCGGGCTAAATAAAGCAAATTATTCGGATTATCACACTATTTCCAAGTACAAAACCATTTTCATTTCAGCCTAATTCCCGACTATTGCTTACTAGCTGTTGTGCGACTGCCTTTATTTGTTATCAACTTATTCTTTTCCAATTTTGTCCCAAGCTTTTCTGGTCATTACTGATAGAATTTCTTTTTCACAATCCCAAATTGATACAAAATTTTGCGACATTACGGTATGTCTTTTCATTTTGGCAAATTTTGAATATAACATTAATGTACAAATATCTGTAGAAGTAATAAATTCTCCAGTTTCTGGTCTATGACTATGAATTGTTTCTCCAATTTCGTCTTTTCCGCCAAATTCGATAGGAATAATATTTCTATGTAATTGTTTGCGGTTCAATAATTTATTATTTTCATCAAAATTTAGTAGATAATCGTTTCCAAATATTATTACTCCATTGTTTTTCGGACCAGTTAAAATGTAAACTTTTCTGTCTTTACCGTTGATTATTGGAATTAAATTATAGTTAGTGTTTTTATAACTTTTGAAAATAGTATCAGATTTTATTATTTTTAACGCAACATTTTTCATTTCAAATAAGTCTAATTCAGTTTTATCTAAATCTCTTTCATTTAAATCTGTTTTTGCATTTTTTATTTTGAAAGTTATGTCAAAATCCATAGTTCCAATAACTTTTGGTTTCTCTTCTTTTGAGTAAAAAATACATTTTGAAATTTCGTTTATTGAATATGAAAAATATCCACCAATTTTTTCCTTCTCTTTATATTTTTCCATAAAAATATCCGTCCCATACCAAGAAGCCATTTCAGATTTATAAAGTATTTTTCCTTCTTCGACAATTTTTAAAGTTTCTTTTTCTGTTTTGGATTGTCCAAAAGTAATTTGGCAAATTAAAATTATTAATAAAATGTAATTTATTCTTCTCATATTTATTTTAATTTTTTTCTTTCGGTTTTCTGTCGCTCGAAGGTATCGCACAACGTTATGGTGCTTGTAGATGCCAGCCTACGCACCAACATAAATTCGGCTGGTATTTACAAACACCTGTTATAAGAAGTAGCGGGTAAATTAAAACTAAAAGTAATTATGGAAATAGAAATAAACGGTTTACAATACCGACAAAAAGAGCAAAACATTTCACAACTTAAAAAGTATAATAAATCATTTTCTATGCTGTATGGAATGGCTATGATGTTTGGAGGACAAGGAGCAGTAGGAACTTCAAGACAACGTGAAACGCCAAAAGTTAATATAGTTGAGGAGTTTAAACTTATTCAAGAAAAGAAAAGTAAACTATCAAGAAACGACAGAGATTGGGTTGTTGCTAAATTCAATCGTTATTATGAAATGGTATCGTAGCTATTTCTTATAACGTCCCGTGGCTTGGGGCAGTTGGGGATTTGGTTAGCCAATTGTATAAATTAAAGACCAAACTTCCAAGTACAAAACCAACTTTAAAGTTTGCCTAAAACCCCAATTGCGCCAAACCGCTGTTGTGTGCTGTTTTTTTATTTATTCAAATATTCATCGGTGAAATGTCTTAACTTTTTTTCTTCCGCGAACTTTTCAGAGTTATAATTACTTGAAGTTCCTTTTGGAATCGATAACGATTTCCAATTTTCGTTTACTAATATTTTCCCAATAAATACAATTTGTCCAATATGATATGGATAATGAGCTAATTGTCGGTTAATTGCTTCCACAATATTATGTCCTTGATTTCTGATATAAATTACTTTATCGAAATCTTTTTCAGTTATTGATTTTAACGATTCAAAAAGACAACTCCAACCTTTGTTCCATATTTCATTTAATTCAGATCTGTTTTCAATATCATTTTCAAATTCCGCATCTCTGTTTCGCCATTCTTTTTCGCCGTCTGTTGTCAAAAAATCAGTCCAACGTGACAACATATTTCCTGTTAAATGTTTTACGATAGTTCCGATACTATTGCTTTCTTCATTTAGTTTAATGAAAAGCTGTTCTTCGGTTAATTGGTCAAATGTTTTTTCTCCAAGCATTTTGTAATAGTCAAATTGCTTAATTGAACTTTCTAAATAGTTATTTTCCATTTTCAATTATATTTTATTTTTCAGTTTTCTGTCGCTCGAAAATAGCACACAACGTCCCGCAGCTTTGAGAAGTTGCCGGAATTTCGGAGCCGAGTACTTTCGGTGACCGAAAACGAAGTTAATAAAAAAGTCGTTCTATTTGCACTGAAACAGGCAATTTCTCAAAACTGCTGTTATAGGCAGCCTTTGTTTATAGTAATTTTTTATCGTTCAAATATTCTCTAATGTCTTTATCTTCAGTTCCCATTGTCCGAACCCAAGTTTTCTCTAAAGAATTAAACTTATAAATGTCCAAAACTTTAAAAGTTTTAGAAGCACTTTCATTTGTGTAGCTTCCTTTTACACAAATGATTAAATTTTCTAATTCACTAATTTTTAAAGGCGACAAATTGAAAAACATTGCTTTTCCAGTTTCATATGATAATGTGATATTTTCTGGAAAATCATCGCTAAAAGGATGCGCGACTTTTAATTTTCCATTTATTCTAATCAGTACAGCCGGTAATAAATTCACATTATGTGCATTAGTATTCTTTCCTGAACAATAAGGAATATCAAAGTGTACGGTTTTATTATCAATTTCTTTCACACTGATTCCTCTGCGACATAAATCAATAATAGGTTTACTTTCAGTTACTTTTTTTAAATCTTGTTTTTTTTCAAAATAATATGAGCCGAAACCACCTAATGCAGCTACGACCAAACCCGTAGCCATAATTATTTGAGAAATTGTCTGCAATGATTGATATGTCATAATATTCACGATGTTGTTTTAAGGTTGCCTATAACTAGTATATAGGCGAAACAAACTTTCGTATGTACAACCAATTATGTATAGGGGGTAGAACCAAAAGTATCAATACATCTAATAAAAAAAAGGTCGAAAAATCCAATGAAATCAAGGGTTAACAATAAAAAGGTCGAAAATCCTACTATAAACGAA
This sequence comes from Flavobacterium sp., assembly GCA_014377455.1. Classification (GTDB taxonomy): domain Bacteria; phylum Bacteroidota; class Bacteroidia; order Flavobacteriales; family Flavobacteriaceae; genus Flavobacterium. The sequence goes on along the minus strand of JACMPO010000107.1, from coordinate 1,796 downwards.
AAGTACATTTACTACCATTTAAGTACCATTTAATAAACCATTTTAAACGCTTTAAATACTACAACTACCATTGTCTTAGCTGTAACACCCAAATACTACCGTTAAAGCCATAAAAATAACGTTTTTCTTATTATAACACACCGTTTAAAATACTATTTAAACGGTTTTTTTATGCCTTGAAATGATTGAGTGATCTATTTAGTAAAAAGATAGGGTATAGTGTTTTGCGGATAGCTTTGGGGTTAGTGTTGGGGTTAGATATTTAGATAATATATTAACCACAAAGCACGGCTACTACCGTAAAAAGATAGTAAAAGGATAAAATAATATCTATCAGCATAGGGATAATGCTGATTAAAATTTATTAAAATAAAACACAAAGTATTGAATTGTAATGTTTTAAGCTAAAAAGAACGCTTAATTACGTGAAAAACCTGTAGTATATCATTTAGTGGATAGTCAAAAGGTTTAGATGTAGGATTACGAGATGATAAAGTTAAGTATCCATTTTCTTTTAAATCTGTGATGTCTTTATGCCAAATACCTTCCTTGGTAATTATCACAAAACCGTATTTTGTCTTATGAAATCCATTAAGCCATAGATGTTTTCCTATTTCACGTCCCAGCATATCGGCACCTGATGGTGTATCGTAACCTCCATTATTCCACATGCTGTCACCTATAGATTCAAATCCAACATAATTGCCTCGACCTATATGATCAACTTTAAATGATATAGTTGAAAATTCATCTTTAAGTACAACTTCGTCAGTATAACATTCTATATAAGAGGCGTGAGCGCTAAATGGGATTTTAATTACTTCAATTCTAATTGTTCCATCAGGATAGACAAAATATTTGTTACCGTTTGAATTTTTTAATATTTCTGGCTCTTGACTGTCATCGAAAAGTCTAGCTTCAGTTAGGATTTCATAAACTAAGTTAGGCTCATTTAGAGATATCTCAATATTATCCTCGGGTATCTTATAATTTGTTTTTTTTTCCATTTCGCCAATTCCCGAAACCAGCCATTCAACATTAATTTCAGGATATGCAGATAATATACTATCTAAAAAATCAGAATTTACAGAGGTTAATTTCTGTTTTCCTTTGAAATTACCATAGGTCATACCGAGGTTTTCAATAAATTTTTCTTTTGCTAGCCCTTTAAATTCGGCATATTTTAAAATTCTTTCTTTGATAAAGGATATATTTTTATCCATAATTGTTTTTTAAGATATTATTTTATCTATATTTGTCACGACAACAAGACAAAACTATGGAGAAAATAAACAATGTCCTAACAATAGGACTAAAATGTAAAAAAGAAATCGACGAATTAGAAGGAAGATTACAGTACGGGGACTATACAACTCTCGGAGCAGCATTAAGTTGCACGCCTGATACTGCTAAAAAAAGATTTAAACGTGGGAATGTAGATGCCTTTAAAGCTTTAGATAGAATTATCACCAACAGAGAAGATTTAGTAAAAGACCTTCAAAATAACATTTAATTTCAACTGTATGTTTGAGTATCAACAAAACACACTATGCGTAGCTAGCATTTGGCTTTATTCCACTGGGATAATGTCACAAGCTAATTATAAATATTTATGCTCTAACGGCAAAATTAAAAAATTAACCATTGGCGGTAATGGTCGCAAGGCATTAGTAGCTTATGAGTCCATCCCTGACCGCTTCAAGAAGTTGATTCGTGAAAAAGTTGGTGATCCTTACGCCTCAGTTAAGAACATCGTTTTTGGCGACTACATGGAATGGGACCACACAGCCGAACAT
>JACMPO010000106.1 GCA_014377455.1 Flavobacterium sp. | reverse complement strand
TGGAGAAGATGCGGGCAACATTGGCGATGTGAACCAAGGTTTAGAAGGAATGCAGGAAAAATATGGCGAACTTCGTGTGGCTGATGTTGGCATTCGAGAAGCAAGTATTTTGGGCCAGGGTATTGGCATGGCAATGAGAGGTTTGCGACCAATTGCAGAAATTCAATATTTGGATTATTTGCTGTATGCGCTTCAGATTATGAGCGACGATTTAGCAACTTTGCAATATCGTACTTGTGGAAAACAAAAATCTCCTTTAATAATTCGTACTCGTGGACACCGATTGGAAGGCGTTTGGCATTCGGGTTCGCCAATGGGAATGATAATTAATGCTGTTCGAGGAATTCATGTTTTAGTTCCTAGAAACATGACAAAAGCCGCCGGATTCTACAACACTTTATTAGAAACTGATGAACCTGCTTTAGTAATAGAATGTTTGAACGGGTACCGATTGAAAGAAAAAATGCCTACAAATTTGGGTGAATTTAAAACACCAATTGGCGTTGTAGAAACTATTAAAGAAGGAAAAGATATCACTTTGGTTGCTTATGGCTCAACTTTGCGATTGGTAGAACAAGCTGCAAAAGAATTATTAAGCGTAGGAATTGATTGCGAAATTATTGATATTCAGTCGCTTTTGCCTTTTGATAATAACCACGATATTGCAAAAAGTCTGGCAAAAACCAATCGACTTTTGGTGATTGACGAAGATGTTCCTGGCGGAGCGTCAGCCTATTTAATGCAACAAATTGTTGAAGTTCAAAATGGTTATCAATTTTTGGATAGTAAACCAGAAACTTTGGCTGCAAAAGCACACCGACCAGCTTATGGAACCGATGGAGATTATTTTTCAAAACCATCTATTGAAGATATTTATGAAAAAGTTTATGCTATAATGAATGAAGTAAATCCGTTAAGTTTTCCAAAATTGTATTGATTTTGGGTTTTAATCAAACAAAGGAAATAGTTAGCCGTAATATTAAGATGAAACTGAATGAATCGAAATTTAACGAAATTCAAAATCTCCTAAAGTTAAAACTTGGTGATAGAATAATGTGTTCAGAAGATCACGGAACAAAATATTTACAAATTAAAGATACAGAATTTTGGATCTCAACTGAGTTCAACGAGTTAGTAGTTGGAATAGGATTGAATCATACACATTTTAGTGAAGAATATGGAAATCTAGATGATGGAATCATTCAAGCATTTGATTTGCTAACTAATAAAGTAAAAACAACAAAATTTATAAAAGGGAAAACCATTTTTAAGACAATAATTGAAATTGAATATTCAAATTCTAAAACTTTAAATATTGGACAAACAGGATTATTAATTTTTCCTTTTTGGAAAAAAACTAAAATTGAAACAACTATAACCAACCCAATAATGACAAAGAAAGAAATTGAGAACGAAGTGAATAATATAATTAACTGAAAATATTAAGGTTCCAATCTACTAAAACAGATTTGAGCAATTGGCTTAATGGAAAATTGCGTTAATATTAGAAAGATTTAGCAAATTCGGAAAAAAAGCTAAATTTATTACTAAACTGACTGCAGAGCAGAACAAAAAATTTATAAATAACACTAAATTACTTCCCCTCAATTATAGCTGCTAATAATTTTTTGGCACGCAATAATTTAATTTTCACATTGCTAAGTGGTTCACCAATTTTATCAGCAATTTCCTGATAAGTCAATTCCTGAAAGTAGCGCATTTGAATAACTTCCTGATAATTAGGTTTTAATTCTTTTATAAATTGCAACAATCTTGATAAATTTTGTTCAGAAATTAAATCATCTTCTGCAGAAGGTGAACTATCAGCAACATTATAGGCTTGTTGGTCTTCTTCGTCAGTAATTTCAATAAAATGAGAAGAT
>JACMPO010000105.1 GCA_014377455.1 Flavobacterium sp. | reverse complement strand
ACCAATAAATAGATACTTTAAAACATCAAAAACCTATAAATATTTTTATATTTGTTAAGCAGGCACAGCTTTACAAAAACCTCTATTACAGCAACAGCATGAAATACCCTAACATACGAGAAGAAGAACTAAAAAATAAAGTAGGAGCCGATTTTTTTAGCGCCTTCGGCACCACCAACATTATAGGCAATATCAATTTTTGTGCCGCAATACGCCATATCAAACCGTCGCAATTGCCGTTTTTGATGCCGGGCGCGCACTATGGCAGTATTACCATCAGCATAAATTTGCCAGCATAAACATTGCTCTGGGCGAGCGCGCAGGTTATAACGTAAATGCCAGTTTATATGATATTCGCGAATATTTTCAGGGTCGCAACGACAAAGGCAAAATGAACAACAAAAGCACCGACGCCGCCTACATGCAATTAATTACAGCATTGCGCGAAAGCCTGAAAGTACTTGCCAAAAAAATTGAACCCAAAGTGCATGAATACGGTTTTTAAAAAATTTAAGCAGCGTGTATGGAACCATTTAAATGCAGGTATAAGCAGATAAGTTGTTACATCGTAAAAAATATAATGATTGATAATTGGTATATAATAGTAATTTAATACACATAAAACTGTGTAAAGTACTGCAAAATATTTGAATACGACCATTTAAACAGAAAAATTAAGGAATCCTCCTTTTCGCCTAAATCCGTAGATATATAGAATTGTCCTAGAATATGTTTATAATGAAACTGAATTTGCAACTAAATTGACCTATTCAGAAAACAGAACAATAAATACAGTAGACTTTGAATATATATTTGATGACAAGAAAAATTGTATCGAGCAAACAAAATTTGTTAATGGAAAGAAACTATATGTTTGGAAAAGAGAATTAAAGTATTTTAAATAAAAAAAATCTGTCGCAAACGGTTTAGCGCAGTTGCAGTTTTAGACGAACTTTCCGGATACTTGTGTACTTGGAAATTGGTTTTTTATTATATACTTTTGATTAATTAATTACCTGACTACCTTAAGACGTTAACGGACAGCAATTTTCAAAAAAAAAGAAATTTAATTATTAAAAAGAAATATTATGATATTAAAAAAAGTTTTTTGTTACTTAAGTATTTTAGCAATTACGCTATTTATTATTAGCTGTTCTAAAGATGATATCAATAATACATCGGCAACATTACCAACATCGCAGCAAAATCTTGTTCCATCTGTATATTCAAAAATATATGGGGCTACAAGTATAACATCTGATGGCACTTTTATTACAATTAAAACCAGTGACCAGCCAGATCATAAAAGCGCCTATTGGGTAAATACAAATCCTTTATACGAAGCTTTCGTTCCGTCTGCTACAAGCCCATCATTTACTGGTGGAGCGTTTATTAGAGCTCCAAATAATATTACTGCACAAACAATTACCTTAAAAATACCTTTAAATCCTGCCGTTGCAGCTACACATAGTGCAACACCAATGGGCGTTATGGGTGTGGCATTAAATGGAGTGCCTTATTTTAATCAATATGCAGCAGGAGGTGCTGCTTTGACTGGCGAGACGAATGGTTTTGACCAGGCTTGGGGGCATCCACAGGCTTCAGGAATGTATCATTACCATGTTGAACCCTATTATTTAACAACCGTTAAAAGTGGCGCAACTAAGTGGGGCTTGATGGGTTTCTTATTAGATGGATTTCCTGTTTATGGCCCAAAGGAAGAAAACAATAGTGACCCTACTGGTTTAGATGTTTATCATGGTCATGTGCACGCAACCAGCGATTATCCGTCTGGAATATATCATTATCACATTACAAATACCGCACCGTACATAAACGGAAATGGATTTTATGGTACTCCAGGCACGGTGACTCAATAATGAATAATTTTTTTATCATTATGCTGTTTTTATTCGCTTCTTGCAAAAATGAAGAGAAAAAAAATGTTTTATTAAAACAATCAAAAAAAATTCCTTTAATTTATAAAGATGCGTTACAATATTCATTTCAAATGCATCAAGACACTCTTTATCTTAACAATAATAAATTTTCAGGCATCCAATATTCCTTATATAAACAAGGAGATACCGCTTTTATTAAACCGTTTTTAAATGGTTTGGAAGAAGGTGTTATAAAAAAATGGTATGTAAATAAACAACTCGCTGAAGAAAGATTGTATATTGATGGCAAAAAAGAAGGTATCCATAAAGGTTGGTGGGAAAATGGAAATAAAAAATTTGAATTTGCAGTATCTAATGATGAATATACTAATGAATTTAGAGAATGGAGCAGCAATGGATTATTGATTAAATATTTTCATTACAAAAACGGCCAAGAAAATGGCAGTCAGAAATTATTTTATGAAAACGGAAAAGTTAAGGCCAATTATGTGATACTGAATGGTAAGCGATATGGCTTACTGGGAACTAAAAATTGTAAAAATGTATCGGATAGTATTTTTAGCGTTAAGTAGTTTACTAATTATCAGTTGCTCTGAGAAAAAAAATAATTATTCTGAGCTACCTTATTACAACGAACCAGATTTTACGCCATTATTCTTAACAAGCAAAGCAAAAGTTAAAAACAGAATAAATCATACTATTGCTGATTTTGCGTTTTTAAATCAAGACAGTATTTTAATAACTCAAAATATTTTAAAGAATAAAATTCATGTTGCAAATTTTATTTTCACACGCTGCGGAAGTATATGCCCGACCATGACTCATAATTTAAAAATAGTAAGTGATAGTTTGAAACATCATAAAGATATAATTTTCTTATCATACTCGGTAACACCTTGGATTGACAAACCAAGCATATTAAAAAAATTTAAAAAAAATTATGAGATCACAAATAAAAATTGGCATTTTCTTACTGGAAAAAAAGGAGACCTCTATAAATTAGCCCGTCAATCTTATTTTGCTGAAGAAGATATTGGGTTTAGTAAAGATAGTTCTCAATTTCTTCACACCGAACATTTTATTTTAGTCGACAAAAATAAAAGAATTAGAGGTATTTATAACGGAACTTTGCAATTAGAAATGGAACAATTGATTGGCGACATCATTACATTAGAAAAAGAAGAAAAATAATAAAACTATTAACAGCCATTTGGCTTGCTTGAGGTTAAAATATTTATTTTGTCAAATTTCGAAATAGCTTGTCTCGAAATTCAAAAGCCAAAAAAGTTATTCTGAAATTAGGTGGATTTATTTAAAAAACTATTTTTGATTAATACAATATTAACTAATCGTGTTGCATTAAGGTCTTAAATCCGCTTACCACCCGAAATAGTCACACAAACTACAGAAAAGTAAAAAATAGAAGGAATCAATAAAAAAAAAAATGATACTTTACAAAACACTAATTAAGTTATGATTAGGATTTTAAAAATATAATGAAAATAATGAACAGAATTTTTAAGAACCTTAGAAGTAAAGATTTTATATGTTTTACAAAAAATCCTAATCAAGTTTTTCATAGTAATTTCAAACAGGATTTTATAATATTCGCTATACTGACATTTTTGAATTTTTTTGGTTTAATTGTAAAAGGAATAGTCACAAAAGAACCATTTATAGAGTCGAGTGACTTGCCTAATTTTACTTTTTCAAAAATTTTCCCAGTTATTTTCTTAATTCCTTTAATTGAAGAATTTGCTTTTAGAGGTTTTTTGCAATTCAAATCAAAATTAATATTTATCATTAGTTTGATTTCTTACATAATTTTATTGATAACTTTTGTTAGTAATTACAAGATAAAAGCAATTATGGTAATAATGATGATAATTATTGGATTATTACTCCTATTATTTAAAAATTGGTATCCACTACTAATTGATTTTATTACAAATAATTTAAAAATTTTAGTTTTTATTTCGTCAATATGCTTTGGAATTATGCATTTAACAAATTTTGAAAATTTTGAATGGATTAATTTGATAAGTATTTTTGAGAAAATAATCGCTGGAACTTTCTATTGCTATATTACCCGGAAATATAATATTTGGCATTCCTATTTTTTTCATATTTTAAATAACTCGATACCTTTTATATTAGTTATGATTTATATTTTATCCTAATAAAGAACTTCCGCCAACATCGGCTTTGCAAGATTGCGCATTTCCCTGCAAATTTAAGTTTACGTTTAGCAAAAAATTTTATATTTAATAGAAAATTATTCGGTTGCGAAGTTTGCAACCTCGCCAAACGTCCAAACATTGTTCGATATGCTAAAATATGAAAAATTTTAAAATCATCCAATTAATAATTAATGTGTCTCTTAACTTAAACTCTACTTATTATTTACGTTTTAATTGCCATAACATATTACGAAACAATGACTTAACATCTTTGTTCGAGGTCATTCTTTACTTAATTTTTTATAAAAATTTACATGAACAAAAAAATTCCCATCAAATACATGATGAGGATTTTCTAAAAAAAGCGACGGACCAAACTTTCAAATGCGAAAATATTTTCAGTCAATGCATCCTAAAATTTTTAAATTATTTTATAAAAAAGATTTTTTAAATGTAGGTTTAATCCTTTTTTTAGAAGCTTGTTCATATGCATATGCTATT
>JACMPO010000104.1 GCA_014377455.1 Flavobacterium sp. | reverse complement strand
CTCATCTGTAAATGGATGGCAGTATTATGGCTCTTATGAAAATTCTGGAAAGGTAACAATAACTAAATATGCAAACGATAATACTATTATTTCAGGAAATTTTAGTGGCAAATTAAGATTGCTTAATGGAACAGAAGAAGTAGATATTCAAAAGGGAAGATTTGATATAAATAAAGCAACATTACCACTATAACGGAAAGGATTGCAATAGTAACTTACGGAAGCTCCACCTTGACACACGCAAGCTCCACCTTGACACACGGAAGCTTCACCTAGACATACGGAAGCTTCACCTAGACATACGGAAGCATCACCTTGACACACGGAAGCTTCACCTTGACACACGGAAGCTCCACCCTGACACACGGAAGCTTAACCTTGACACACGGAAGCTTCACCTAGACATACGGAAGCTTCACCTAGACATACGGAAGCATCACCTTGACACACGGAAGCTTCACCTTGACACACAGAAGCTCCACCCTGACACACGGAAGCTTAACCTTGACCCACGGAAGCTTCACCTAGACACACGGAAGAAAAAACAATAGGCGGAAGAAAAAGTAATACACGGAAAATTGTAATAATAATGACAAGACCTCTGCCAACACACGTTTTCAAGATTGCAAGAAAAGTGATTTATTTAAAGTTTTGGCATAACAATCAAGTTCTTTACTAACCTAAAAGTAAAGGCAACTTTAGTCCGCATCCTACTAATACGCTCACTTTTACCTGTAACAATTTTGCATTAATGTCTTGAAATAAAAAACAATAATGTATTCAAATGTAGATTTTAAAGAATAAAATGTAACACTTTCAAGTATCTTTGCAAAAAAATATAATATATGTCAAATGGTTATTTAGGTTATCATTTTAATATTGAACCAAGAGAAATAGGTTCAGAAATTCTTATTGCACAACTAGGAGAAAAAGCATTTGAAAGTTTTGTTGAAACCGATTTTGGAATTATAGCCTACGTTCAAAAAGAATTGTGGGACGAGCATATTTTAGATGATATTTTTATTTTGAGCTCTGATGAATTTAAAATTTCATTTACTGTGGAAGAAATCGAGCAAGTAAATTGGAACGAAGAGTGGGAAAAGAATTTTGATGCCATTGATGTTGACGGTTTATGCCACGTTCGTGCACCTTTTCATCCAAAAACTGAGGCACAATTTGATATTATAATCGAACCAAAAATGAGTTTTGGTACAGGTCATCATGAAACCACTCACATGATGATTCAACATTTATTAGAAACAGATGTTAATAACTTGAAAACCCTAGACATGGGTTGTGGCACAGCAATATTAGCAATTTTAGCCGAAATGAAAGGAGCAAAACCTATTGATGCAATTGATATTGATAATTGGTGTTATTTAAATTCAATTGAAAATGTAGAACGAAATAATTGTAAAAATATTACAGTTTTTGAGGGAGACGCAACTTTATTAAATGGAAAAAATTATGATTTGATTATTGCAAATATCAATCGAAATATATTGTTGAACGATATGAAATATTATTCAGACTGCTTAAATTTAGGTGGAATTCTATTATTAAGCGGGTTTTATACAGAAGATATTCCTTTTATAAATGATTCATGTGTTGAAAACGGATTAACGTATGTTAAAAATTTTGAAAGAAACAATTGGACCTCATTAAAATATATAAAAAAGTAATTATTTTTGTATTGTTAAATAATAAATAATAAAATTATGGATACACTGGAGCAAATTCAGGAATCGGTTGAGGTTTTAGATTCGATTGGTATTAATAACGAGATTGTACTTTTTAACGATGATGTAAATACGTTTGATCATGTTATTGAAACACTGATTAGAGTTTGCAATCATGAACCAGAACAAGCAGAGCAGTGTGCAATTTTAGTTCATTATAAAGGTAAATGTACTGTTAAAACAGGACACTTTGATGAACTGAAACCGCAATGCAACTCCCTTTTAGATGCAGGATTGAGTGCCGAGATTATTTAATGAGGTAAATAGTCTTTAATAACTCCATAGAAAAATGTTCCTAAAAGTGCTCCAATAAAAATTAGTGAAACACTCCAAAATCCACACCCTAATAATATAAAAATAGGACCAGGACATGCACCAACCATAGCCCATCCTAATCCAAAGAATAACCCGCCAATCCAATACCTAAAAGTACCCTTTTCTTTATCTTGAATAACAATTGGATTACCTTTTATATCTTTTAAACCTTTTCTTTTTATCAATTGAATACCAATAACTCCAGTAATTACTGCCGTCATGATAATTCCATACATGTGAAAAGAATCAAACTGAAACATTTCATAGATTCTATACCAAGAAACTGCTTCTGATTTTGTTAATACTATCCCGAAAGCAAAACCGACTATTAAATATTTAATTGCTTTCATCCAGTTAAAAAAGTAAAGGAAAAATAAAATGAGCCATTATTAAACCCCCAATAAAAAAACCTATTACAGCTTTTAACGAAGGACTTTGAAAATTACTTAAACCTGAAATTGCATGACCCGAAGTGCATCCACCAGCATAACGCGAACCAAAACCTATTAATAAGCCACCAATTGTTAAAAATAAAATCATTTTTGGCGAATGAAAAATTTGATTTCCGAACATAAAATCGGGTAATAATTTACCATTTGGTAAATCAATTTTGAATTTACTAAGCTTTTTTAATGTTTCTGGGTTTAATTGCACATTTTCAGTACTATGTAAAAATGTATTGGCAACATATCCACCGATCATTGCACCAATGACTACAATTAAATTCCATCGTTGCGATTTCCAGTCCCAATTAAAAAAAGGAATTTTAGTTCCAATTCCTGTCATTGCACACAAACTTCTCAAATTTGACGACATTCCAAAAACTTTTCCAAAATAAATTAAAAAAAGCATTACCATACCAATTATGAAACCAGATATAGACCAATGCCACGTTTGCGAAATAAATTCCATTATACTAATTTTAATTTACAAAAATAGAAATTGTGGTTTGATTATTGTTCAAGAACTTGATAATAAATCAAAATTAGTATTTTTATAAAAAATATTTATGAAAAGTAAACTGAGTATTTTAATAGTATTAATTGCAATATCGTGTGGAAGTTTAAAATCTACTTTAAAAAATGTAGATAATGCTACTCCGAAACCCGCTGTAATAAATGGACATTATTTAATTTCTGAATATAGTAATGATTTAAAGTATGGTTACAATAAAGATTATCCTATAAATATTGGTTTTGAGAATGAAAAATATGGTGACAAAAGTGTTAATTATTTTTTCGAAGCACTTTTAGGAATATCGGGTGAAAAAATTAGTTATAAAAAAGTAGACAGTTGCTGTCCTTTTCCAACAAATAGAAGTGTTATGGGTGGCGGAATTTTAGATATATATGAAATTAGTTTTGAAGGCAAAGAAAAAAAAGTTTTATTATATGTTAATATTTTTGATAAAGGAAAAATTCTTTGTCCGAAAGGGTTTAAATTAAAAAAATAATTAATTAAAATTTTAACATACTCAAAACCTTCTGATTGAAATATTAGAAGGTTTTTATTTTTATATTTGCGTAAAAATTTTCTATAAATGAATTTAAAAAACATTCCACAAATCAAGCATCTTGATAGTGGCAACTTTTTTTTGTTAGCCGGTCCTTGCGCTATTGAAGGAGAGGAAATGGCATTTAAAATAGCCGAAAAATTAATTGCAATTACAGATAAATTATCAATACCTTTTATCTTTAAAGGTTCTTTTAAAAAAGCTAATCGTTCCCGAATAGACAGTTTTTCTGGAATTGGAGATGAGAAAGCACTCAAAATTTTAAGAAAAATATCTGAAACATTTAATATCCCTACTGTTACTGATATCCATACAAACGAAGATGCGAAAAAAGCTTCCGAATATGTTGATATACTTCAAATTCCAGCTTTTCTAGTAAGACAAACAGATTTAGTTGTTGCTGCAGCAAATACGGGCAAAGTTGTGAACTTGAAGAAAGGGCAATTTATGAGTCCAGAAAGCATGAAGCATGCAGTTCAAAAAGTATTGGATTGTACAAATGAAAATGTTTTGGTTACTGACAGAGGTACCATGTTTGGTTATCAGGATATGATTGTTGATTATCGAGGAATTCCAACGATGCAAAATTTTGCTACTACAGTCTTGGACATAACACATTCATTACAACAACCTAATCAAAATATTGGCATAACTGGAGGAAGACCAGATATGATTGAAACAATCGCTAAAGCTGGAATTGCAGTGGGGGTAGATGGTATTTTTATAGAAACACATTTTGATCCTGCAAATGCAAAAAGCGATGGTGCAAACATGCTTCATTTAGATTATTTTGAGGGTTTGATGAATAAACTTGTCGCCATTAGAAAAACTATTAATCAATTTTAATTATACAAATCAATGTTTTCAAAATTTCAATTTCTAATAATTGTAACTCTTGTTTCTTTTAGTCAATTAATTACAGCACAAGATAAACCTAAAAAATCAAAATACACGGCTCATAATAAAGGTAAAATTTTTGTATCTTTTGGTGGAAACCGAGAAAAATATTCTAAATCTGATATTCATTTTTCTGGTGACAATTTTGACTTTACAGTAAATGATGCCGTTGCGCATGATGTTCCTAAAGGTTGGAATATCGATTATATAAATCCTGCACGAATGACGATTCCACAAACTAATATGAAATTTGGATATTTTATTAATGACCATTACTCTATTTCGTTAGGGGTTGATCACATGAAATACGTATTTACTCAAGATCAAACTGCAACCGTTTCGGGTTATATAAATTTGCCACCTACTGAGGATGGTGCTGTTTTCAACGGAAATTATAATAATACTCCAGTAGACTTTACAGACGGAAAATTTTTGAAGTTTGAACATACTAATGGTTTGAATTATGTTACTGCCGAATTATCTAGATTTGATGACATTTCAACTATTTTTAATTTACCAAACACCGATAAATTTCAAATAAACATAACTGAAGGAGTTGGAACAGGTGTTTTATATCCTAAAACAGATGCTACTGTTTTAAGTAAAGCTGAACATGATGATTGGCATGTAGCGGGCTATGGATTTTCTGCCAAGGCAGGTTTGAATTTTAATTTTTTCAAATATTTTTTCATTCAAACAGAGTTGAAAGGTGGTTATATTAATATGCCCGACATTCAAATATCAAACAATTCATCGGATAAAGCTTCTCAACACTTTTTATTTATTCAAAGTATAATAGCTTTTGGTGTTAATTACAAAATTTAATTGCTAAATTTATAATAAATTCATTATTTTTGAAATTCAAACATTCAATTTTTTAAAAAACTATAATAAAATGAAGAAAATTACATTATTAATTCTCGGATTATTGTTTTCAATTTCTGGTTATTCACAGTTGTCTTTAGAGAGTTTTGAAGGTTCAACAGGACCTGATGCTTATCCATCTACAAATTGGACCTTAGGATCTGG
>JACMPO010000103.1 GCA_014377455.1 Flavobacterium sp. | reverse complement strand
CTTGGCTAAAGATAAACATCCAAATACTACGGAATTTGAGTGCAAAGAAATTTACAAATTTGTAGATATTGATTACCATGTTGCGATTATTTATAAATCTGATGATGAAGAATCTATACAAAAATGTCTTGACGAAGCAGCCGATAAAATTACGGATCACATTTTAAATATTATTCCTCCACAGAACAGACCTACAAGCTAGCTGATAGAAATTAAACAATTATGTTTTTAACCAAAAAATATGAGTTAAAAAATAAAAAATTATATGCCGAAAATAGAACATACAGATTATTATTCACATATTTTAGGAATGAGTTTAAAACTCGAGGTTACGGGCCATTTCGGCTATCCGATCATTATGTTTCCTACATCGAAAGGTTCTTACAAACAAAATGCAGATTTTCATTTAAACGGAAGTATTGCAAATTTTGTAGATCAAGGTAAAGTAAAACTTTATAACATTGAAACCATTGATGAGATCAGTCTTTATAATAAATCCGTGGGAGCAGATGAAAGAATTAGAAGATATGAATTGTATGTGCAGTTTTTAATTCAGGAATTTATACCGTATATCCAAAAGATGCATCAGACGCACAGAGTTGCATTGGCGGGCGCAAGTTTTGGTGGCTATCACGCGGCAAATATTGCCTTTAGATTTCCTGATGTGGTTTCGCATTTATTCTGTCTTTCTGGCGCTTTTGCCATCAGAGATTTTATGGATGGTTATGAAAGTGACAGTGTTTATTTTAATTGCCCGCGAGAATTTGTGAAAAATGATGAAGCCTTTAAATACAAACACATGAATATTGTTTTAAGCACTTCCGATCAGGATATATGTTTAGATCAAACCCGCGAAATGGCAGGAATTCTTGCGCAAAAAGGGATTTCTCATTGGTACGATGAGCAGAAATGGATCAACCACGATTGGCCACTTTGGCGCATGGTTTTCCCTAAATTTATTGGAAGATTTTTTTCTTAACATTATAAAATGAAAACATTTTTTTTAATTATTTTATTTAGTTTAATTACAACAAGTTGTCACAGAAATTCTGACGAATCTCCATTAGAACAACTTCCTGCAGCCACACAAACTGGCGCTCATACTGCAGGCTGCTTAGTTAACGGAAATGTTTTAATAGCAAAAGGGGATTTGTCTAAAATATTTTCTTGGGGACCACCAATTTCTGCAAACTATTATCAGTACGGAGGTTATAATTTTAATTTATCCTTTGAAAATCAAAAAGCAGATGATCTACCAACTATTTTTGTATCATTATCAAACATTAATATTGAGGAAGGTAAAACCTATACGCTTTCTTTGGATTTAAAAGATAACAAAAAAATTTATGGATACGCTAATTTTTCTAATACAAAATTTTTCCAAACCAACGAAATTAACAAAGGCGAGATTACTATTACGAAGTTTGATACCAAAAAATTTATTGTCTCTGGTACTTTCTGGTTTGATGCTGTAAATTCTACTGGTGAAGTAGTAAAAATTACAGATGGACGTTTCGATACAAATTATTAAAATTAAATTAACATTAAAAAAAATATAGCATGGCAAATAAAACAGATAAAACAGTAAAAAAAGTTGG
>JACMPO010000102.1 GCA_014377455.1 Flavobacterium sp. | reverse complement strand
CATGTTTCCACTCACTACATTAAATGAAAAAAAATCATTTCTAACAGAAGCGCAGCAAAATGATTACGTATTATTTTTTGAACATGATCCTGCAATAGAATGTTGCACATTGCAAATGACGGAGAAGGGAGTGAGGATGAAGGAAAGTTTTTTATTGCAAGATTTGTAAAGACTAAAAGTACCCTCAAACTATCTGTATGAGCAGAATATTTTTCATATCGTTATTCAGTTTATGTAATCTGATGCTGTTTGGTCAGTCGACCTTTAAACAAGAGCCGTTTATTCTTAAAGGTCAATTAAAAGATTGTCCTGAGAAGTTTTTGATATTGTATTTTGAAGATAATAACTATCTGCCTTTATCGGATACGATTTATATCAATGAAGATGGAACATTTTATTTCAAATCATTTAAAATTAAAAAGCCTCAAAGAGCAAGTATTCAAAAAAACAGAACTCAGATAAATGATATTTTTATTGCACCTGGTTATGACTTGACCCTAACAGGTAATGCAAAAGATTACATCACATTATCAAAAACAAAAAAACTATTAGGTGTTGGATCTGTAAGCAATCAATATCAATTTATTCTTGACTCTATTTTAATTGAAAGAGGTAGTCAAGTAAGTGTGTTTCAATTAAAGCAAGTTGAATTGATTTCTTTTTTACAAGAAAGAAGAAAACTTCAAGACTCGATCATCGGTAGAGTATTTTCTAATACTACTAAAGAAAAATATCTCTCTTATGTAAAGCAATTAGTTGAACTTGATAACCAATATCAGGAATTAAATAGACTATTACAATTCGTCAATACCCACAAACTTTCATACGATGAATCAATATCATTTGTAAAAAATAATTTAGACAAAAATGTTTTAAGGGATATACTGAATGAAAAGAATCTTACATCTAGTTTGTATAAAGATGGTATCATTAATAATGAATATTTGGATTATTTAGTGAATCTGGATTACTTAAAAGATTCATCTTTAAAGAAAAAAAGTTACAAATTAGAAAAGGTAAAAAATACATATGAGGGAAAGGTTAGAGAATATGTTTTATACAAACTCATTTCAACTTATTTGAAGTTTTCAAGAACATTTTCAAATCTAAATACAAACAGAGAATTGGTTGAACCATATATACCCTTGCTAACAAATATCAATTATAAAAAAAGTATTGATATCCTTTTTGCACAAAAGGATAAAGAACTATCAACCACGCTCATAGGAAAGCCTGCACTAGATTTTACACTTGAAGATAATTTTGGAAAAAAAATAAGTCTACATGATTTTAAAGGTAAGGTTGTGTACTTGGATGTTTGGGCAAGCTGGTGTGGGCCGTGTAGAGCTGAGACGCCGTCCTTTAAACTTTTACATGAAAAATATAAGAATGACTCAAGAGTTATTTTTATCAGTATTGCAGCTCGTGATACTTTTAAGGATTGGAAAAATGCTTTAGGAGAAGACAAACCTGAATGGATCCAATTAATTGATAAAGATGATTTGATTTGGAAATCATATACTGCGTATACAATTCCTAATTTTATTTTAATAAATAAAAACGGGAACATTTTAAAATTTGATGCACCCATGCCGAGCAGTGGTATAGAAATAGAAAAATTAATTGATTCGGCTATAACAAAAGAATAACAGCAAGCTACACTAAGCTATTGACCATTGACTATTTTCAATTCACATTATCCATACAACTCCGAATGCACAGCTTTTTTATCATAGCCTAAATTTATAATTCTCAATTTGGCTTCATCAATCATGGCACGCCAGCCGCAGAGCATAAAATTGGCTACGGGATTATTATTTGCTTTTAAAATATTTTCATACACTTCATGCACATATCCGTTTGCGCCTTCCCATCGTTCACGGCTCAATGTTGGTATGTAATGAAAATTTGGCATACTGTCACTCAGCGCTTTCAATTCTTCAAAATATAAAAGATCAGCCTTGGTGCGGCAGCCAAACAACAGGTAAACATTTTTGTGTGATAAGCTGTGTAGTTTTATAAAATTTGACATGCTTCTAAATGGTGCGATACCTGTGCCCGTGCAGATTAAAAACAAATCATTTTCAAGCTCATGTTCATGTAAGGTAAATACGCCAACAGGCCCACGAAGGGTTAATTGAGAACCTTCTTTTATTTCATTAAAAAGATATGTTGTTCCTGCTCCGCCTTCCAATAATACAATGCATAATTCAAACACATTGCTGCCATCAGGCCAGCTGGCTATG
>JACMPO010000009.1 GCA_014377455.1 Flavobacterium sp. | reverse complement strand
TGGTACTGAACTTCCTGTTTTCAATAATTTTGACTGTGTTCTTCTATTTTATTTTTAGATAGCATTATCACACTTTTTCTTTAGATATAACTTAATTAAATTTTGGAGAATTTTTAGTGCCTGTACTTTCTGGTAAGTCGCAATAAACGAAGTTTAATACTGTCATAAATCAGTCCCCCTACCAAGGCGGATACTCCAAAGAACAAGACGTGTAATCCAATCCCTGAATAAAAAATACCGCCCATGATACCACCTGCAAAAAAGAAACTAATAATGGTAAGCCTTAATTTTATGGAAGTAAAAAGTTTTTGTCTTGATGTTGTCTCACGATAAAAAAGTAATTGAGACAGCTCAATCCCTAAATCTGTAAACAATCCGGTAAGATGTGTAGTACGTACAGTTGCATCTGAGATTCTCGTTACAAGCGAATTTTGAAGTCCCATGGCAAAAAGTAATATGAATGCAATAAGGTTAGGGTTTTCTATAATCAATTGTGCTCCAAATACTGCGACTGAGGATAAAATAATCCCCTCAATTGCAGTCGGAATAATATAGGTATAATTACTGTTTCTCTTAGCAATGTACTCCACAAGAAAACTCGATGAAAACGACCCGATAAAAAAGAAAAAGATATACAAAAAATAGATGAAGCCCTGCCATAAGTTCATTTTAAAAACTTCGTCCACAAAAAATGCAAAATGTCCAGTTACATTCGTAGTAAGCTTTTGGATAGCCAAAAAACCTGCTACATTAACAATTCCCGCTACAAAAGAAAGCAATGAAGCAATCTGCAGGTTATGCTTGGCCGTTCTTTTAGTTCCCTGATGTGTAAACATTATTTGTATTTTTAACCATGTCGTAATTGATCTGGTTTTAATTGTCTCGATTGGCTAAGGTACCAATTAATAAAAGAGCATGGCAAATAGTTGAAGATAGTTCCGAATGCAGAATACACATTTAAATTTCCATTGGCACTGCTTCCCCTCGCTCATAAAAAAATTACTGGCGCAGTTTTTAGAAAAAACACTTACACTGCGTAACTCGCGCCAGTAATTTTTTCTCCCAAGCTTCTTTACATAATGTAGCATTATAGCTCTAAAGAGACTAAAATAACATTATGTGAAAAAGCCACGCACCCCAAAAGCGGTATTGTGTTTGCATATCCACAGCTAATAAGACTGCTAAAGCTTTGAAAACTATCGAAACTAGTTCTAAAATTAGTATGATTTAGAACAATTAATTTGGTCAAATCACCAATAATCATTAAATTTTAATCATAAGATTTGATGATTATTTCAGTACAGATGCAAAATCGAGACCCTAGTTTTTTAGGTTTTTAAAACCACCGTAAGTAAAGGGGTTATCAGGTTGATTCGAATCCTGATTTCCCCAAAAATTTTAAAATAAAAAATAACACAAAAGTTTACTTTTAAATAGTTTAAGTTTTAATGTTTAATTTCAATTAAGAATATGAGATAAAGATGGAATCATATCGATTTCCAAAACCTTTACAAAGTCAGAATTACTAAGACTTATTTTAAAATTTAAATGATATAAAAATCCCTTCCAAAATTTAAAATTTAGAAGGGATTTTATTAGCTTTATATAAAAAAATACTATTCTAAAATAAAACTCACAGTTACATTTGCGGTTATATCAATATCTCCAACAGCTAAAGTTTCTCTTGGTGCACTTGATCCATCTGCCATAGCATTCATATTTGCAGTTTTATACATAGGTTGCGGATAATACGTTTGAGAATTATCATTTATCAACAAGGCTTTACCAATTTTTTGTCCTAAAACTGATACATAATCTTCGGCTTTCTTTTTCGCATCCGTTATTGCTGCTTTTCTCGCATCAGATTGATATTGCGCTATTTTAGACGACTTAAACTCTACATTATCTATTCTATTGGCTCCAGCATCTACAATACCTTCCATTAATTGTTCGTACTTGGACAAATCTTTTAGATTGATGATTATGGTTTGATTTGCAGTGTATTCTTGCTTCTTTTTTTCGTAATCATAAGTAGGATTTAAAGAAACTCTTTGTGTTAATACATCTTGTGTTGGAATTTTTGCACTTTTTATAAACTGAATAACTTTTTCTACGGCACTATCATTTAGCTTTTTAACATCTACAGCTTTAGTTCCTTTGTTTTCAATTGCAATTGTTATACAAGCTTGATCTGGAGTTACTTTAACTTTACCTTCTCCCGAAACCGTAATTTGAGGAATTTGCTTTTGGTTAGTTTCTTGTGCCTGCGAACATGTCCCGACAACTGTTAATAGAATAAAAAATGTTTTTTTCATGGTGTTTTAAGTTTGTTTAAATATTTATAATGAGGTTTTCAAAAGTTGTTCCAATGTCAAATTTTACCTTGTTTAGCAAGCACAAATAATATCAAAATTGGAAGTGCAAGCAAAATAACTATCCAAGTATTTTCGGTTATTAAAACTGGATCTTTCAATAGTGTCAATACATATCCACCAATTGCACCACCAAAATGAGCCGTATGTCCTATATTATCGTTTTTAGCTTTCATTCCATAAATAGAGTAAAATAAATATCCAATTCCAAAAAGGTAGGCAGGAATTGGAATTGGGATAAAAAATAAAAAAATACTCATAAAAGGATTTAATAATATAGCTGCATAAATAATTCCTGTAACTGCACCAGAAGCTCCAATTGCTCGATAATTATAATCATCCTTATGAAAAAGTAAGGTTAACATACTACCGAAAAGTAAACTCCCAAAATAAATTACTAGAAAATTCCAATTTCCAAAATTTTGTAAAACAACAGGAGCAAAAAAGTACAACGACAACATATTAAAAACAAGGTGCGAAATATCGGCATGTAAAAATCCAGAAGATATCATTCTAATTTGTTCGCCAGCTCTAATACTTCCAACATGAAATTCATATTTTCGAAAAAAAACGAAATCGTTAAATCCCTTAAAACTAATTACAGCGGTAACTCCGATGATTAAAAATAAAAAAAATGAATTTTCCATAATCATGTAATAAAAAAAGTCCTGAAATTTAAATCTCGGGACTTTTAAAAATTTGATAAAATATTAATTAAAGTACTTCTTTTAAAAACTGCAACATTGCTTTCCAAGATCTTTTTTCGGCTTTTTCATTGTAAGCAGCTCCTTTTGAATTGTCGTTACCTGCATTTTTATCGGTAAATGAATGCACTGCATTAGCGTAATAAATCATTTCCCAATCGGCTTTTGAAGTACGCATTTCGCTTTGAAAAGCTTTAATTTCAGCTTCTGATTCATACGGATCATCAGCACCATGACATACTAAAACTTTTGGTGTTATTGTTTCAACTGTTCGAGTTTCATCTCGCGATAATCCCCCATGAAAAGATACAACTCCTTTAACTTTCATATTAGTTCTGGCTACTTCAATTGCTCCTAAACCACCAAAACAATAGCCAATAACTACAATTTTATCTGGATTTGCTCCTTGTTTTACTAATTGGTCTAAAGCCAATTGAATTCGTTTTTGATATTCTGCAATATTCTTTTTATAATAACCCGCTTTTTGTCCTGCTTCAGCATAATTAGTAGGTCTATTTCCCACACCATAAATATCAGCAACAAAAGTATTGTAGCCTAATTTAGATAAATCAGTGGCAGTTTCTTTAGCATGATCGTCTATTCCCATCCAAGCAGGTAAAATTAAAACACCAGCTTTAGACTTTAATGGCGTTTTTGCTTTTGAAACAAATCCGCTAAGTTTTTGATCACCATCGGCGTATTCTACAGGTTTTAATTGCGCAAAGCTTATGTTTAAGGCAATTACAAAAACACAGATTATTAATTTTAATTTAGATTTCATATTATCTTAATTTATAATTTTTAAAGTATAGATTTTAAGTCAGCATTCATAGCTCTAACAGCATCGGCACTTTTAGAAAATAAAGCTTTTTCTGAATCATTTAATTTGATGTCAACGATTGATTCTATTCCGTTTTTCCCAATTATACATGGAACTCCAATGCAAATATCATTTTGATCATATTCCCCTTCCAAATATACCGAACAAGGAATCATTTTGTGTTGATCGTTTAAAATACTATCTACTAAATAAGCAACAGAAGCTCCAGGTGCATACCACGCTGATGTTCCCAATAATACTGTTAACGTAGCTCCACCAACCATAGTTTTTGATGCTACAGTTGACAACTCATCATCAGATAAAAATTGTGAAACTGGAACGCAATTGTAGGTTGCCAAACGTGTCAGCGGAATCATAGTTGTATCGCCATGTCCACCAATTACCATTCCTGAAATATCATTTGCTGGTTTATTCAAAGCTTGCGACAAATAGGTTTTGAAGCGGGAACTATCTAACGTACCACCCATTCCAATAATTCTATTTTTTGGTAATCCTGTAGCTTTTAATGTTAAATAAGTCATTGTGTCCATTGGGTTTGATACTACCACAACAATTGCATCTGGTGAATGTTGTAATAAATTCTGAGCTACGGTTTTCACAATACTAGCATTAATTCCAATTAGTTCTTCTCGAGTCATTCCAGGTTTTCTGGGAATTCCAGAAGTTATAACTACAACATTGCTATTTGCAGTTTTAGAATAATCATTTGTTACACCAATAACTTTAGTGTTAAAACCTAAAGTGGTTTGAGTTTGCATTATGTCTAGTGCTTTTCCTTCTGCAAATCCTTCTCGGATATCTAACAGAATTATTTCGCTTGCAATTCTTCGGTATGCAATTGCATCTGCGCAAGTTGCTCCAACATTTCCTGCTCCTACTATGGTGACTTTCATTTTCTTATTTTAGTTTTTTATTAGTTTGTGATCATTTTACAGACTTGAATATTCAGGTGTCATTTAATTCTTATGCGTCAATATTTGCATACACGGCATTTTTCTCAATAAATTCTCTTCGTGGTGGCACTTCATCTCCCATTAACATTGAAAAAACACGATCAGCTTCCGCAAGACTATCAATAGTTATTTGACGTAAAGTTCTGAAATTTGGATCCATTGTGGTTTCCCATAATTGCTCTGCATTCATTTCACCAAGACCTTTATATCTTTGAATTCCAGCACTTCCACCCATTCTTTCATTTGCTGCGTCGCGTTGTACATCATTCCAGGCATATTCTTTTTTGTTTCCTTTTTTTACTAAATATAAAGGTGGCGCTGCAATATAAACATGACCTCCTTCAATTAATTCACGCATAAATCGGAAGAAAAATGTTAAGATAAGTGTAGAAATATGACTTCCATCAACATCGGCATCACACATAATAATCACTTTGTGATATCGTAATTTTTCAATATTTAATGCTTTGGAATCCTCTTCAGTTCCAATTGTAACTCCTAATGCTGTAAAAATATTTCTGATTTCTTCATTTTCAAAAACCTTGTGATGCATTGCTTTTTCGACATTCAAAATTTTACCTCTAAGTGGCATAATGGCTTGAAAATTTCGGTCACGACCTTGTTTTGCAGTTCCGCCTGCAGAATCTCCCTCAACAAGATATACTTCGCATTTTGCTGGATCTTGCTCTGAACAGTCTGATAATTTTCCTGGTAAACCACCACCACCAAGTACTGTTTTGCGCTGCACCATTTCACGTGCTTTCTTAGCAGCATGTCTGGCTTGAGCGGCAAGAATGACTTTTTGAACTATTATTCGAGCATCATTTGGATTTTCTTCCAAATAATTTTCTAACATTTCAGAAACCGCTTGAGACACAGGAGAAACTACTTCTCTATTCCCAAGTTTTGTTTTAGTTTGTCCTTCAAATTGAGGTTCTTGAACTTTTACCGAAATAATCGCAGTTAATCCTTCACGAAAATCATCACCAGATATTTCAAATTTCAACTTTTCTAATAATCCAGAAGCGTCTGCATATTTTTTTAAAGTTCGTGTCAAACCCATTCTGAAACCCTGCAAGTGGGTTCCACCTTCGTGAGTATTGATATTGTTTACATAAGAAAAAATATTTTCTGAATAACTGGTATTGTAAATCAAAGCAACTTCAACTGGAATTTCTCCTTTTTCGTGCTCCATACTGATAACGTGTGAAATAATTGCTTCACGACCTTTATCTAAAAATCGAACAAATTCTTTCAAACCTTCTTCTGATTTGAATATTTCAGTTTGGAACTCACCTTTATCGTTTACATCTCGTTTATCAGTTAGTGTGATTGTAATTCCTTTGTTAAGAAACGATAACTCACGCATTCTTCCAGCTATTGTATCGTAATTATATTCTGTGGACTGTGTAAAGATTGTATTATCAGGAAGAAATGTAACCATGGTACCACGCTTATCTGTAGTGCCAATTTGTTTAACAGGGTACATTGCTTTCCCTTTTTCGTATTCTTGCTCATATATTTTACCTTCTCTGTAAACGGTAGCTCTTAAATGATTTGAAAGCGCATTCACACAAGAAACTCCTACACCATGCAATCCACCAGAAACTTTGTATGAATCTTTATCAAATTTTCCACCAGCACCAATTTTAGTCATTACCACTTCAAGAGCAGAAACACCTTCTTTTTTGTGCATGTCAACTGGAATTCCACGACCATTATCTTCAACAGTAATCGAATTATCTTCATTTATAAAAAGAGAAATAGTATCGCAATGTCCAGCAAGTGCCTCATCAATAGAGTTATCAACTACTTCATAAACTAAGTGATGTAATCCTCTCACTCCAGTATCGCCAATGTACATCGATGGACGCATTCTTACATGTTCCATTCCTTCTAACGCCTGAATACTATCGGCTGAATAATTATCTTTTTTTATCTCGTCGCTCATAAGAATTTGTATCATAAATATTTAAATTTGACTTGTACGCAAATATAGTGAAATTGTATTTTATTTTGTTTTGTTTAATGATGTTTCAAAGGGAAGTTATTAACATTTTATAACTATTTTATTGATAATACACCAATATTTACAGATTAAATTATCCAAACAATAATTTAACATTTAAAGGTTCCTTGAGATAAAATCTATGAAATAAAACAATTTTAAAATTTAAGATATATAATTTCAGATAAATTGGCTTTCAAACGAAAAATTAAATACTCATTTATTTAAAAATAGTAAAAACGCTAAACAAAAATGGATTAAAAATTTGTACGTTTGTACTAAAGAAAACCATATAAATGGGAATAGATATTATAGAAAAAACCTATAAAAAACTGGCAATTCAAGTTTCCTTGAACGGATTGTCATTTTGTTGTTTTGATACTTTTACGGGAAACCCAACTCATTTCAAAACCATACGTTTTGATAATTTTCAAAAGAATATTAAGATTGAAGAATTATTTTTGAAGGTTTTCAATGAAAATTTGTCATTAACCGAAAAATATGATGAAATCGTTGTAATTCACAGTAATAACTTATCGACTTTTGTTCCAACTGCCTTATTTGATGAAGAGTTTATGGGCAGTTATTTGCAATACAATACTAAAGTTTTTGACACTGATTTTTTTGCCTTTGATGCCCTAGAAAATTATCAAATGAATAATGTTTACATTCCTTATGTAAATATGAATAATTTTTTTATCGATCGATTTGGCACTTTTAATTATACCCATTCGAGCACCATTTTAGTTTCAAAATTACTAGCGATATCAAATAATGACGATGATAAAAAAATGTTTGTTCATCTAAGTAAAGGTCATTTTGAAATTGTTGTGGTTCAAAACAGAAAACTAATTTTATATAATACTTTTGAATACGAAACGCCGGAAGATTTCATTTATTATATTCTTTTTACAGCAGAACAATTACAATTAAATCCAGAGAATTTCAAATTAGAACTCTTAGGATTAATTGATGAGACAAATGAATTTTTTAAGATTGCTTTTAAATATATTCGAAATTGCTCAATTTTTGTTGAAGATAAAAAGTTTGAAAATTTTAATGAGAATCAAATTCGGGAACATTTTATTTTATTACATTCATGAGAATAATTTCTGGAAAATATAAAGGAAGAAGAATTAGTCCTCCCAAAAACCTACCCGTTCGTCCCACAACCGACATGAGTAAAGAGGCGATTTTTAATGTTTTAAATAATCATTTTGACTTTAATGAATTGCGCGTTTTAGATTTATTTTCCGGTACTGGCAATATTAGTTTTGAGTTTGCATCTCGAGGTTGTAAACCAATAACATGTATTGATGCCGATTTTGGTTGTATAAAATTCATTAAACAAACAGCAACAGAATTTGACTTTGAAATTACTGCAATAAAAAATGATGTTTTTAAATTTTTAGAAAACCATAAAGGTAGTTATGATATTATTTTTGCCGATCCACCTTATGGAATTGCGCAATCGGAGTTTGAAAAAATCGTAGCGTTAGTTTTTGAAAATGAACTATTGGAAGAAGAAGGAATGATGATCATGGAACACTCCAAACACACCAAATTAAATCATCTAATTAATTTTTCGTTTCAAAAAAATTACGGAGGATCTGTTTTTTCTTTTTTTGAATTTGAAACTAACGAGGAAGAATTTGACAATCAAGAAGATGAAGATGATGTTTAATGACTAATATGTTCTAAAACTTCCGGAATGTGTTTGTGCTTAAAAAAAATGGCAAACAGAATTGCTATTACAAGTGCATAACCTGCAAATGAGAGCCAAATGTTGTGCCAGTCTCTTACACCATTAATAGTGAAAAAATTATCTATTACAAGACCACTAATTGTTCCCCCAAAAAAAGCTCCAAATCCGTTGGACATCATCATAAATAAACCTTGAGCACTTGATCTAATTCGTGAATCAGTTGTTGTTTCGATAAATAATGACCCCGAAATATTGAAAAAATCAAATGCCATTCCATAAACAATACACGACATAATAATCATCCAAAGACCATCAGATGGATTTCCAAAAGCAAACAAGCCGAAACGTAAAACCCAAGCCAGCATAGATATTAACATTACTTGCTTAATTCCAAAACGTCTCAAGAAAAATGGAATTGCTAATATAAATAAGGTTTCAGATACTTGAGAAATCGACATTATTATAGTAGAATATTTTACCACAAACGAATTAGCATACTCTGGAATTTTTGCAAATTCAGATAAATAAACATCGCCATACATATTTGTTAATTGTAAAGCGCCACCCAGAAACATCGAGAAAATAAAAAACAATGCCATTTTATAAGTTCCAAATAATTTAAAGGCGTCTAATCCCAATTTTTGAACCAAACTTGCGTTTTCTGAAATTAATTTCTGTGGTGGACATTTTGGTAAGGTAAAAGAGTAAATTCCCAAAATTATTGCGGCCAATGATGCGATGTAAAACATGTTGCCAGACGATTTATTTCCAGACAAATTAGTAATCCACATGGCAACTATAAATCCTATAGTTCCCCAAACACGAATTGGTGGAAAAACTTTAATTACATCAAACTTATTATTCTTTAAAATATTATATGCAATAGAATTTGATAACGAAATAGTGGGCATGTAACACAACATCGCTCCAAAAATTACCCAAAAAAAAGTTGCTGGGTTGGTTACCATTGGAATATAGGCTAAGATTATCCCTCCAATTATGTGAAGAATTCCGTAAAGTTTTTCGGCATTTATAAATTTATCTGCAATAATTCCTGTAAAAGCAGGCATTATTATAGATGCAAATCCTAAGGTAGAAAAAATGGCACCAAACTCTGCACCACTCCATTGTTTTGTTCCAAACCAATAATTTCCAACTGTAATTAACCAAGCTCCCCAAACAAAAAATTGAAGAAAACTCATTAAAGTTAATCTATATTTAATTCCCATAAAAAGGTAGTAAAGTTAATAGAATGTAAAACTACTATTAAAATTGAGAATTGCAAATACCATAAATAAAAACTACTATAATTTAAAAATTACTTTTTTTACGTCGTTCTCTTTCTTGTTTCAACATCGCTAGTTCGCGACTAGTTTGTCCAGCAACCGATGTATTTTCTTGTGCTCTGCGAATTAAATAAGGCATAACATCACGAACTGGACCAAAAGGTAAATATTTTGCATTATTATAACCGTTAGAGGCTAAATTATAACTGATATTATCGCTCATTCCATATAATTGTCCAAACCAAATTCGGTTATCATTTTTAGAAATAGCACTTTTTTGCATCAAATCCATAAGTAAATACGAACTTTCTTCATTATGAGTTCCTGCAAAAATTAGCATTTTGTCCAAATGTTGCATCATATAATCTAGAGCTTCATTATAATTTTTATCTGTAGCTTCTTTGCTGGCACAAATTGGAGTTGGATATCCTTTTTCTTGAGCTCTCTTGTTCTCTTTTTCCATGTAAGCACCACGAACAATTTTCATTCCAACATAAAAATTTTCATCTATTGCTTGCTGATGTATCTTTTTTAGAAAATCTAAACGATCCCAACGATACATTTGTAATGTGTTTGAAACTATGGCTTTTTCTTTATTGTATTTCCGCATCATATCGGTAACCAAATCATCTGCAGCATCTTGCATCCAACTTTCCTCACCATCTATTAATAAAAGGACATCTTTATCATGAGCAGTTTTACAAATTTTATCAAATCGAGCCACGACTCTGTCCCTTTCAGATTGTTCACTGGGAGTTAAAGATTGTTTTTCGCCAAGTTTTTCATACAAGTAAAATCGACCTAAACCAGTTGGTTTAAAAACTGCAAACGGAATGGCTTTTTTTTCAGATGCAAACTCTATAGTTTTTAAAGTCATAGCCAAAGTTGCATCAAATTGAGCTTCTTCTTCTTTTCCTTCTACCGAATAATCTAAAACTGATGAAACTCCTTTTGCATACATTTCATCAACCACTTTAAGACAATCCTGCTCGTTTACTCCACCACAAAAATGATCAAAAACAGTGGCTCGTATCAATCCTTCAACTGGCAAATGTAATTTTAAAGCGAAATTAGTAAGTGCTGTTCCAATAGTAACAAGCTTTTGATTTCCTATCATTTTAAAAAGTAAATACGCTCTTTCAAGTTCTGTTTTACTTTTTAATGCAAATGCAATTTGGATATTGTCAAAAATTCTATTCATTTTTTAAAATAATTGCACAAATATAATTAGAAAATTGCATGTTTAATATTGAGAACAATCCACTTTTTATCGCTATTTAACTTAAATGTACCTATGTGTTCTTTATTCCACTCGTTTGGACCAATTAGAGAAAGAAAATTTACACCATCATTACTTGCATATAAATGATAAATTTCACCAATAACGGGTTCAAATGAAAATTTTGAACTGTAAACTAATTCGTTCCACTCAAACTCTTCCATCAAATTTTGATACTGCATTTTGAGTTCGTTAAACTTATTTTCAAATTCTTTATTTACATTAGTTATGCCTCTGCTTTTCCAAGAAACTAAGTCGTCAACTCTTATAACTGGTGCTCCAACGCTTGTTGCATAAGGCAACATGCTTGCATTGTACCCAGTTTCCTCAGAAAAAACAATATTATCAGGGCGCTCTTTTTTCATTATAAATATGTTAAAATGTAAATTTAAAACGGAATCTTAATCAAACTTAAACCTAATAAAATTTTCAATAAAATTATGTTTAATTATTTTTGTAAATAATTCAACAAAAGTAAACAAATTTTCTATTTTTACACAAGTTTAAACAGGAAATACTTTTCACTTTTCGAACTTGCAATTTTGTTTACAAAGAAAACTTTAAATTATATGCTTAAATTTGTACCAACTTATAATTCCAACATGCTACAAATTAATGCCAAAGATTATTCAATTATTTTCGATCAAGTTGGATATGAATATTTGAATAAGCTTATTGATGAAGCAAAATATTCATCTCTATTTATTCTGGTCGACGAAAATACAAATGAATATTGCTTAACAAAATTGTTACCTAATTTAGCAGTAACAGTTCCCATTGAAATTATTGAAATAGAAGCTGGAGAAATACAGAAAAATATTTCGACTTGTGTTGAAATTTGGTCAATATTGTCAGATTTAGGTGCTGATAGAAAAAGTTTAATTTTAAATCTTGGTGGTGGTGTTATAACTGATGTAGGCGGTTTTGTTGCCAGTACTTTTAAACGTGGGATTGATTTTATTAATATTCCTACAACATTATTAGGTATGGTCGATGCATCTGTAGGAGGAAAAAATGGAGTTGATTTGGGAAATTTAAAGAACCAAATTGGCGTTATTTGCAATCCAAAAATGGTTTTAATAGATAGTTCATTTTTAGAAACTTTACCACAAAAAGAAATGAAATCTGGACTTGCCGAAATGTTGAAACACGGTTTGATATATGATCGCCACTATTGGTTAAAATTTTTAGATCTATCTAAAATTGACTTTGCCGATTTTGACGAACTTATTTATAGATCTATAGAAATTAAAAATAATATAGTTTCAGAAGATCCATCAGAAAACGGCATCAGAAAAGCATTAAATTTCGGTCACACTTTAGGTCATGCCATCGAAAGTTATTTTTTAGATACTGAAAATCAGTTACTTCATGGTGAAGCAGTCGCTGTTGGAATGATTTTAGAAAGTTATATTTCTAAAGAAAAAAAGTTGTTGTCTAACAAAGAGTATCTGGAAATTAAAACCGCTTTAAAAAATATATACACAACCATAAATTTTACTAAAAATGACATAGTTTCAATAATAAATTTGCTCATTCATGACAAAAAAAATGAATACGGAAAAGTACAATTTGCCTTGTTAGATGGAATTGGTAAAATTAAGATTAATCAATCTGTTGAAAATGAATTAATTGAAAAAAGTTTTGAAGATTATAAATCATAACATTTATTTTATATAAAATTTTGTAAATCACCTTTTTTATTTTTTAAATTTGCACTAATGAATATGAATTATAATATAGTTTCTACTTTTTTTTCAATATCCGATAAAAGCAACAAGTTTCGGTTATTAGTTAATTCTATTCTATCTTACATTTCGTGTATTTCATTTGTTTTCTTCGAGCAAACTGAAACTCTTAAAGTTGATTTACCCATTATTTATGCTAATATTAGAGTTTAAACTTGAGATGAATTGTTGCTCACTCAAACTTAATTTTTTATACTTTTAAACTCAATGAATACTAAATATTTCGACTTAATAAACCAGACTTATTATTTTCCACAAGAAGAATTTACATTAAATAAAGACAATCAGCTCCAGTTTCATAACATCGAGTTAATGAAACTCGTTGAGCAATATGGAACACCTTTAAAATTTACCTATTTACCTCAAATTTCCAACAATATCAAACGAGCAAAAAACTGGTTTAGAAATGCAATGGAAAAAAACAAATATGAAGGTAAATATTACTATTGTTATTGCACCAAAAGTTCTCATTTTCAATATATTATGAATGAGGCATTTAAGAATAATATACATCTTGAAACCTCGTCAGCTTATGACATCAATATTGTAGAAAATTTATTAGAAAAAGGGAAAATTAATAAAAACACTTTTATTATTTGTAATGGTTTTAAAAGAGATCAATACATTACAAATATTGCTCGATTAATTAATAATGGACATAAAAACGCCATTCCAATTATAGATAATTACGAAGAATTAGATTTGCTTCAAGCAGAAATAAAAGGGAAGTTTAAAATTGGAATTCGAATTGCAGCAGAAGAAGAACCAAAATTTGAATTTTACACTTCCCGATTGGGCATTGGATACAAAAATATAGTTGCATTTTATAAAAAACAGATTCAAGAAAATGACAGATTGGAGCTGAAAATACTGCACTTTTTTATTAATACAGGTATTAATGATACAGCTTATTATTGGAATGAATTAGTAAAATGTATCAAGGTTTATGTTGCACTTAAAAAAGAATGTCCAAGTCTTGATGGTTTGAATATTGGTGGTGGATTTCCGATTAAAAATTCACTTGCTTTTGAATTTGATTATCAATATATGATTGACGAAATTATCAATCAAATAAAAATTGCTTGCGAAGAAGCCGAAGTCGATGTGCCAAATATTTTTACTGAATTTGGATCGTTTACTGTAGGTGAATCTGGTGGTGCAATTTATCAAGTATTATATCAAAAACAACAAAATGATCGTGAAAAGTGGAATATGATTGATTCTTCTTTTATTACAACATTGCCCGATACTTGGGCGATTAACAAACGATTTATAATGTTAGCCGTAAATAGATGGAATGATCAATATGAGCGCGTTTTACTTGGTGGAATGACTTGTGATAGTGATGATTATTATAATTCTGAACAAAATATGAATGCTATTTATTTGCCAAAATACAACAAAGAAAAACCATTATATATCGGATTTTTTAATACTGGAGCTTATCAAGAAACCATTGGAGGTTATGGAGGTTTACACCACTGCTTGATTCCGCAACCAAAACACATTTTAATCGATAGAGACGAACACGGAATTATAGCAACCGAAGTGTTTTCTGAGCAACAAACGGCAGATGATGTGTTGAAAATATTGGGATATTCACAAAAATAAGAAAACTTTATTCTTACAAAACTCACGGTTTTAGCAAATTAAAAATTAAATATTAATTCAAAAAAAATAAAAGAAACAGTTTGAAGTTTTAAAAAAAAAGATTTTCTTTGAAGAGCCAAACTACATACCAAATCAATATCAAATACTAATAAATCTTAACAATAAGAATAAATTCTGGTTGAATAAAACTAGATTAAAACTAAACATATAATGATTAAAGGACCAATTAGCCAATTTATCGAAAAACACTATTTGCATTTCAATTCTGCCGCCTTAGTAGATGCCGCAAAAGGATATGAAGACCAATTGGCAAAAGGAGCAAAAATGATGGTAACCATGGCTGGTGCAATGAGTACAGCCGAAATTGGTAAAATTTTTGCTGAATTCATACGTAAAGATAAAGTGCAAATTATTTCATGTACAGGTGCAAATTTAGAAGAAGATATTATGAACTTAGTCGCGCACTCCCACTACGAAAGAGTTCCAAATTATCGAGATTTAACGCCACAGCAAGAGTGGGATTTATTAGAAAGAGGTTTAAATAGAGTTACAGATACTTGCATTCCTGAACACGAAGCTTTTAGAAGACTGCAAAAACATATTTACAAAATTTGGAAAGATGCCGATAATAAAGGAGAACGTTATTTTCCACATGAATTTATGTACAAAATGTTACTTTCTGGCGTTCTAGAAGAATATTACGAAATTGATTTGAAAGACAGCTGGATGTATGCTGCAGCTGAAAAAAATTTACCTATAATTGTTCCAGGTTGGGAAGACAGTACCATGGGAAATATTTTTGCATCATACGTTATTAAGGGAGATTTGAAAGCCTCAACAATGAAATCTGGGATTGAATACATGACATTTCTAGCAGATTGGTATCCTAAAAATAGCGCTAATGGAATTGGTTTTTTTCAAATTGGTGGCGGTATTGCAGGCGATTTTCCTATTTGTGTGGTACCAATGTTATATCAAGATATGGAAATGACAACAGTTCCTTTTTGGAGCTATTTTTGCCAAATATCAGATTCTACAACCAGCTATGGTTCCTATTCTGGTGCGGTTCCAAATGAGAAAATTACCTGGGGGAAATTAGATATTAACACACCTAAGTACATAATCGAGTCTGACGCAACCATAGTTGCACCATTAATTTTTGCTTATTTATTAGATTTATAATAGAATTTAAAATTGTATGAAAAGAGTTATAGTAGATTACGCTAAGCTAACGGGTGATATTCTAAATTTATTGGTTGACAAATTTCCTGAAGGATATGATGATACTGATATTATCAGATTTAGAAATGCTCAAAATGAGCTCATTGAAGCAGTCGAAGTTAGAACTGAGGATACTATTTATTTAGTAAAAGTAAGTACTAAACTAGCCAGCAGAATGGAAAAATATGACGAAGAAGACGATATTGATTCCGTTATTGAGCCTATAGTTCCAGTTGCAGGTTTAGACGATGATGAAGATGCGCCAAATGATGATGATGATGAAGTAGATTTATTAAAGGACAAAGGAGGTTCAGATGATGATGGTGAAGATGATGATGAAGACGACGAAGAACCATCTGATAACTTTGACGATGACGAGGAAGAAGAAGATTAAATAACATATTATAAAGTCCAAATTTCAACAAAAGAAATTTGGATTTTTTTTGGACTTTAGATAGCTAAATATTTTCTGAAATACAAACTCAATACAATAAAATAAATAAAGTAAGTAAGCGCATGAGCCATTACAACTCCTTCTATTCCAAATTTATGTATAAAAAACAAACTCGAGAAATAAAGCAATAAAAGTGAACCTATTTCAGAAATTATAAAAGCTTTAGTCAACCTTTTTGCATAAAATAAAAAAGCCAAAACATAAGATGCAGCTTTAAAAATATCACCTACCATTTGCCAAAAAAAGAGCTTTGTAACTGGTAAAAATTGTTTTGTGAAAATAAGCTGAATTGCAATATCTCTCAAAAAAAATAACATAATTAACGCAATAACAAATATTGGGAAAACACCTTTGTAAAAACTCCAAAGTATGGCACTTGTATCTTTATAATTTTTAGAAATTGACAATTTGGGTAGAAAATAAATACTCAATATTGAAGTAATGAACATAAAATAATAAGACGAAATTCTGCTTATAGCTTCCCAAAAACCAGCATCAACTAGAGACAAATTTAAAATTATATATTTTCTAATAGCAATAAATACCATTGGACCAAAAACAGATGATACAAGCGCCATCAAAGAGTATGAAGATAGATTATGAAGCGATTTAAAATCATAAAATTTAAAATTAATATTGGATAAAATATTAATTTCTTTGTTAATGAAAAAAAAAGAAATCAGAAATAATAATGATGGCGTAGCAATGATTGATAAAATAGCACCTTCAGTTTTGAGCTGATAAATTAAAATTAAAGACACCAAAAGACCAATACAACTCCCTATTATATTGATGTAAATTACTTTTTTAAAATTTCCTAAACCATTAATTGTTGCGACCAAAAAAATATTTCCAATATAAAATGGAAGTACCAGCGCCAATACTTTAAACACAAATCCATATTGATTTTGCAAGCCAAAAATACTCCTATTAAAATACTCAGAAAAGCAAAATAAAGTAATTGCAACACAAAAACAAACCGCAAAAACTGTAATAAAAACAGTTGAAAGTGTTTTTTTAAGTTCGATTTCATCTTCTTTGTGAGAAGCAACATATTTTACAACGCCGTTTTCAAAACCTAAACTAGCAAATGCTTCTGTTGAAGCTAAAAAATTTCTCATATTTCCTACCAAAGCCATTCCACTAGGACCTACAAAAAGTGCTATAAATTTTGATGTTATAAAACCGATACAAAATTTTAAAATAATGCTAATCCCATTCAAAGAACTTATTTTGAACAAGGGTTTAACAATTATTTTTTGGATAAATTTCAATTAGTATTGATTTAAAATTTTTATGATATAATCTACCTCAGTTTTCAAAATAACAGGACTTATTGGTATACTTAATACCTCGTTGTGAATTACTTCGGTTATTGGGAAAGATAAAGTACTAAATTCTGAAAGTGATTTTTGTTTGTGTGGAGCGACTGGATAATGAATCAAAGTTTCAATATTATTTTGCAATAAATAGTCTTGTAAATCTTGTCGATTTTTTGTTCTAATTACAAATAAATGAAATACATGATTGCTTTGAAAATTCCATTTTGGCAATTGTATTTTATCATTTTTTATTTCAGAACTATATCGTTTTGCTATACTTCTTCTATATTCATTATCTGAATCTAAAAACGGTAATTTTATATTCAAAAACGCAGCTTGCAATTCATCTAATCTCGAGTTTACTCCAATTATTTCATTGTAATATTTTTTATTGGAACCATAATTCCGCATCGAAAACAGAATTTTAGCAAGATTTTCATCATTTGTGGTAATTGCTCCAGCATCGCCAAGTGCTCCAAGATTTTTTCCTGGATAGAAACTAAAAGCAGCTACATGGGATAAATTTCCCGCCTTTCTAACATCATTTTCAGATATTAAAATTGCACCATGAGCTTGTGCAGCATCTTCGATTACTAGTAGATTATTTGAATTTGCAATAACATTTATTTCATCCATTAAAGCTAGCTGACCATATAAATGCACTGCTAAAATAGCTTTGGTTTTTTTGGTTATTTTTTCTTGAATTAATTGAGGATTAATGTTAAATGTATTCTCATCTGGCTCTACAAAAACGGGTTTTAAATCAGAATTAATTATGGCTAAAACACTTGCAATATATGTGTTTGAAGGAACAATAACTTCATCTCCTTTTTGAAGTAATCCCAATTGAATATATGCTTTGAAAATAAGTACTAAAGCATCTAAACCGTTGGCTACGCCAATACAATATTTTGTACCACAATAATTCGCAAAATTTGATTCAAAAAGAGCTACTTCATCTCCTAAAATAAACCAACCTTTATCTAAAATTGATTTTAATTTAGCTTGAAAATCATTATGATAAGGCCTATTTATTTTATGTAAATCTAAAAATTTAATCATATCAAAACGTAATCAAGTAGTTTATAATGTTGTGTCGAAACTTCGTAAAAATTTTGAACTACTGTGTTCGCTCCAAAACTTTCTTTCCAATATAAAAGACCACTATTTAAGCTTAATCCATTGTTTTCATTTGATATTCCAAAGTCAAAAAAAGGTTTGTCTTTAAATACATTTGTAATTAAATGATGATGTAAAAAGTCTAAACTTCCATTTGTATTTTTTTCATTGTTTCCCGAAATATACTGCGAATGAGCTACGAGTTTGGTTTCAAAAATAGTAGTTCCTGCCACAATTTTATCGTCATGATATACATTAAATTGCCGAATTTTATCTGGGAATTTTGAATGTAGATAGGTAATTTCTTCCAAGGAATGTACTGGTTTTACATTGTGCTTTAATTTTAAATTTGGAATTAATATTTCGTTCCAAAACAATTCAAAATTAGTTTCTTCAATAACTTCCAAATAACAATCATTTCCTTTAGAAATTCCTGCTTTTCTATCTTTCGATAATACAAATGACTTTGATAAATTTAAAACTGAAAGTGCATCAACACGATATAAATTTGCTTTTGAAACAAACAGCGCATAGTTAATTTCATCCGAGAAAATATCACAATAAATAGAGGGAATCTGTTTCAAAACCAAAGTTTCAATTTCATTTAAATTCAAAAATTTTAAAAATTCTTTAAAAATTAAAATTACTTTTTGGAGTGAAATTTTATCTTTTAAAACTAAACCTCCATAGGTCAAACCTAGGTGAGAATAAACTGCATTTTCAACTTTATTTGCCGGTAAAACTGATACTAATTTTTCATTTTGAAAAACCATTAAGGAGTAATCTAAAAATCGATTGCTGTGATATTCCATAAAATCGCGATGAAATAAAAAGGTAGCATTTTTAGCTTCACTTACAAAAGTATTCCAAAGTTCAAAATCGTCTTGATGATATAATCTTACTTGATATTCTTTCATAATCGTATTAAAACACTGGAAAAGTACACTTTTAAATTTGAAATTAAAAAAAATTAAACCAATTAAATTAATAATCATAATCCAAAATAAATGATTAATTTTAACTCAACAGATTTGATTTTAGTGAAAAGTAGAACACAAAAATATTATTCAGCATTTTTTATTTTGTTTTTTTGTTCTTTTTTTGGACAAAATATCTCTTTATACAATCAATTCAACGGTCGATATGATTTTATTTTCATTGGAAATACCATGAACAATCAAGAAAATAATTCTATTTCCGGTGAGGATTCTCCTCTTTGTGATATCAATACAAGTTCCAGCGCAACTTTGAATTTAAATACTGGAGATGTTATTGAAAATGCCTATCTATACTGGGCTGGATCTGGAACTGGCGATTTTGACATTAAACTAAATGGTCAAAATATTAATGCCCAACGCACTTTTTCGGTGATACAATTGGCTTCGCAAATGCCTTTTTTTAGTGCCTTTGCAAATGTCACGCAACAAGTTATAAACACAGGAAACGGGAATTACACGGTTTCAGATTTAGATTTAAATTCCATAATAGCAGATTATTGTCCCTTTGGTGGCAATTTTGCAGGTTGGGCGTTAGTAATTGTCTATAAAAATAATGCTTTACCCATAAACCAACTCAATGTTTATGACGGAATGCAAAGCGTTCCAACTGCAATTACAATAAATTTAAACAGCCTCAACGTTATTGATAACGCAAATGCAAAAATAGGATTTGTAGCTTGGGAAGGTGACAAAAACATTGCAGTAAACGAAACCTTGACTATTAATGGAAATGTAATTAGTAATCCGCCATTAAATCCGCCAGATAATGCATTTAATGGTACAAATAGTTTTACCGGTAGCAATCAATTGTACAACATGGATTTAGATGTGTATTCTATTCAAAACAACATCAATATTGGCGATACAAGTGCTCAAATTCAACTCACTTCGGGGCAAGACTTTGTAATGGTTAATGCTGTTGTAACAAAACTAAACAGTCAGTTGCCAGATGCTACAGTCATAATAAATGATGTTGAGAAACAATGCAACTCAAAACAATTAATTGTTCATTACACTGTATCAAATTTTAATGCTACAAATCCACTTCTTGCTGGAACTCCCATCGCAATTTATGTCAATAATCAATTAATTGGTCAAGGAGTTACTCAAAATAATATTCCAGTTGATGGAAGCGAAACAGGTCAAATTACCATTACTATTCCAGATTCAATTCCTAACACTTTTGATATTACTATAATTGCAGACAATGATGGAACGGGTCATGGAATTAGAATTGAAATTAACGAAACCAACAATAGTTTTACACAAAATGTGAGTTTTTTGATACCACCAACCTTCAATTTATTAAATCCTTTGAAATCTTGCAACGAGGGTTTAACATCAGGAACATTTAATTTCTTAAATTACAATAATCTGGTTTTAGCAAATACAACCGATACTTTTGCGGGCTATTATGAGAATTATTTAGATGCTTTTAATCATACAAATCCAATTTTAAATCCATCAAATTACATCGCATTCACAACCCCAAAAGAAATTTTTATCAGAGTAGAAAATGCCACATGTTTTGCCGTAACCTCCTTTTTGTTAACTACTAAAAATTGTCCACCAACGGTTTACAACTATATTTCGGCTAATAATGATAATACAAATGATACCTTTGTAATTGACGGATTGCGCAACATTTTTCTAAATTTTGATCTAGAAATTTACAACCGATGGGGAAGATTAATTTGGACCGGAAATAATAATACATCCAACTGGGATGGCTTTTCTAATCAAGCAAACCGTCTCGATAATGACAAAGTACAAGAAGGAACCTACTATTATATTTTAAATCTAAACGATCCCGATTTTCAAGAACCCTTAAACGGTTGGCTCTATTTTTCGAAATAAATGATAATCTTAAAAAAACTAATTAACTTAGCATTTCAAAAAAATACCTTTGAAAATAATTTCCTCCCCACAAAATCCTATAATTAAAGCTTTATTGCAGTTGCAAGAAAAAGCAAAAACACGAAAACAAACGAGAACCTTTATTTTTGAAGGCAAAAGAGAAATACAATTAGCACTCAAAGGAAATTATGAGTTGGAATCCGTCCTAATTTATCCTGAATTACTCGATAAAGCCTTTGATATATCATTGTTCCATTCAAAATGTGTCGAAATCACAAAAGAAGTGTATCAAAAACTAGCTTATCGAGATTCTACCGAAGGAATTATTGCCGTGGCTAAAATAAAATCATTACAACTAGCTGCTTTAAAACTTCCCAAAAATCCTTTGATTCTCGTAATGGAATCCATTGAAAAACCAGGAAATATCGGTGCCATGTTACGGACAGCCGATGCCGCTAAGGTCGATGCTGTACTAATTGCAAATCCCAAAACAGACCTGTACAACCCAAACACAATCAGATCGAGCGTAGGTTGTATTTTCACAAACCAAATTGCAGTTGGAACCACTAACGAAATTATTAGTTTTCTACAAACCAATAACATTAATTTTTACAGTGCCACCTTGCAAAATGCCACTTCCTACCACACACAAAATTACACAAAACCTACAGCACTAGTAGTAGGGACAGAAGCAACAGGACTGTCACAACCATGGCGCGAAAATGCCACACAAAACATCATAATCCCCATGAATGGCGAAATCGATAGCATGAATGTATCTGTAGCAGCAGCCATTTTAATTTTTGAAGCTAAAAGACAACGAGGGTTTTGAGTTTTTAATAATAATAATAATAGGCTTAACTTTATGATTTTTTTTGAAAAATAACATCAATAATTCTAACCAAAACCATTGCTAGCATAACACTGGTAAAACATAATATCAAAAATGCCTTTAGATGTTTCACTTAGTGCATTAGAAGAATTTATGGGCGTTCGGAGTAAAAACAACCTACGGAAAATAGTACAAAAGAAACAGTATCTTAGCAAGAAATATACAATAACTAAAAGTTTAGCAAAAATAAGCAACCAAAAATATGAAAAACAAATTCATCATCACTTTAATACTTCTTAGCACCAGCTTATTTGCTCAAATATCAGAAACAAATTTAGACGAAGTAGTAACACGAACCATGAAAACCTTCAACGTTCCCGGCATTGCAGTAGCAATTGTTAAAGATGGAAAAATTGTCATTTCAAAAGGATATGGAGTAACCAATATAAACACAAAACAAAAAGTCGACGGAAATACCCTCTTCGGAATCGCCTCTAATAGCAAAGCATTTACAACTGCAGCACTAGGAATGTTAGTAGATGAAGGCAAAATAAATTGGGATGACAAAGTCACTAAATACATCCCCGAATTTAAAATGTACAACAACTATGTAACCACAGAGTTTACCATCAGAGACCTTCTAACCCACCGTAGCGGTCTCGGTCTAGGTGCAGGCGACTTAATGATTTGGCCCGATGGACATAATTTTACTCCAAAAGACATCATCCAAAACATACAATTCCTAAAACCTGTTTCCGCTTTCCGCAGCAAATACGATTACGATAATCTTTTATATGTCATTGCAGGCGAAGTTATCGAGCGCGTTTCAGGAACTACTTGGTGCGATTTTATTGAAACAAAAATCATGAAACCATTACAAATGAACCACAGTGCCGCATCTTTTTCAAGATTAAAAGATACCACAAATACCATTGTGCCACACGTTCCAGTAGATGGAAAATTACAAGTAATAAAACGTTACACAAATCACATTTTTGATGCTGCAGCAGGAATTTATGCAAGTAGTAACGATTTAAGTTTATGGGCAATCATGCAACTCCAAAATGGTAAATACGGACTTCAAAACGAAAAACAATTATTTTCAGATAAAGTTCATTCCGAAATGTGGAAATCGCAAACCATTTTACCACTAGGAGTAACAAAACCCTACTCGACAAATTTTAAAAGTTATGGATTAGGTTGGCAATTGACAGATATTAATGGACATTTACAAGTTTCGCATACTGGAGGCTTAGACGGAATTGTGACTCAAAACATTTTATTTCCCGATATGCAATTAGGAATCATAGTGCTTACAAACCAGCAAAGTGGTGCTGCTTTTAATGCCATTTCAAATACAATAAAAGACAGTTATTTAGGATTAAAAAATCCCGATCACGTAATCGCGTTGAGCAGTGACCGAAAACAAAAAGAAGAAAATGCCGATAAGATTACCGATGAAGTTTGGCAAACAGTTTCTAAAAATATGAAAGATAAAACCTCTTTCGATTTCAATAAAATAATTGGAAACTATTCTGATAATTGGTTTGGCGCGATAACAATTTCTGAAAATAAAGGAAAATACTACTTTGCCTCCACCCGGTCTAAAAGACTTGTTGGCGAATTATTTTTCTATAAAAACAATACATTCGCAGTAAAATGGAACAATAGAAGTTTTGGAGCCGACGCCTTTCTATTTTTTGATGATACAAAAACAGAAATTAAAAATCATTTTACAATGAAAGCCATTTCTCCATTAACCGATTTCAGTTATGACTTTCAGGATTTAGATTTTAACAGAAATTAATTTTTTGTTAAGAATACATCTTCTTACGCAATTCCTGAACGCCGTCGTTATCCAGATATTCATCAAATGTCATGTATCGATCTATA
Source organism: Flavobacterium sp. (assembly GCA_014377455.1). Lineage (GTDB taxonomy): Bacteria > Bacteroidota > Bacteroidia > Flavobacteriales > Flavobacteriaceae > Flavobacterium. The sequence goes on along the minus strand of JACMPO010000009.1, from coordinate 32,173 downwards.
AATCCTTTTGGAGTAATTTCTAAAACTCTATTTCCAACCGTTTGAGCAAATTCATGATCGTGGGTTGTAAATAAAATCGAACCTTTAAAATTCTTTAACGAATTATTAAAAGCCGTAATTGACTCTAAATCCAAGTGATTTGTAGGTTCGTCTAACATTAAAACATTTGCTCTAAGCATCATCATTCGCGATAACATACAACGTACTTTTTCCCCACCAGATAAAACACGAGCTGTTTTTAAAGCTTCTTCGCCAGAGAAAATCATTTTGCCTAAAAATCCTCTTACATAAACTTCATCACGTTCCTCCTCAGTTTTTACCCACTGACGTAGCCAATCTACAAGTGATAAATCGTTTTCAAAAAAACTATGATTATCGTTTGGCAAATAAGATTGATTGGTTGTAATTCCCCAGTCAAATGTGCCTGAATCTGCACTCATATTTTTATTCAATATTTCATAAAAGGCAGTTGTAGCTCGAGAATCTTTTGAGAAAACTACAATTTTGTCGCCTTTTGCCATATTTAAATCGACGTTTTTAAACAGTATTTCCCCATCAATCGAAGCAGATAAGTTTTCAACATGTAAAATCTGATCACCAGCTTCACGCTCTGTATCAAAAATAATAGCAGGATATCTTCTACTCGATGGTCGGATTTCATCAAGATTCAATTTATCAATCATTTTTTTTCGCGAAGTAGCTTGTTTAGATTTGGCAACATTGGCACTAAACCGACGAATAAACTCTTCCAATTCCGCTTTCTTTTCCTCAGCTTTTTTATTTTGTTGCGCTCTTTGTTTTGCAGCTAACTGACTGGATTCGTACCAAAAAGTATAATTTCCAGAATAATGATTAATTTTAGAAAAATCAATATCTGAAATATGAGTACAAACCGAATCTAAAAAGTGTCTGTCGTGCGAAACTACGATTACAGTATTTTCATAATTTGCAAGAAAATTTTCTAACCACGTGATGGTTTCAAAATCCAAATCATTTGTAGGCTCATCCATAATTAACACATCTGGATTTCCAAAAAGTGCTTGGGCAAGTAAAACCCTAACTTTAAGTTTACCATCTAAATCTGCCATTAAAGTGTAGTGAAACTCTTCTGGAATCCCCAAATTAGATAATAATGATGCAGCAGAAGCATCGGCATTCCAACCATTCATTTCCTCAAATTGTACTTGCAATTCCCCTATTCTATCTACTTTATCATCAGAATAATCTGCATATAAAGCATCCATTTCAGTTTTTATGGCGTATAAAATTTTATTTCCAATTAATACCGTTTCTAAAACAGTATTGGCATCAAACATGTTGTGATTTTGATTTAAAACCGACATGCGTTTTCCTGGTTCCAAATAAATATGTCCTGAAGTGGGATCAAAATCGCCAGATAAAATTTTTAGAAAAGTTGATTTCCCCGCACCATTTGCTCCAATAATTCCGTAACAATTACCTTGTGTGAAGGTAGTATTTACATCGTCAAATAAAATTCTTTTACCAAATTGAACCGACAAATTAGAAACTGATAACATAAGATGATTGTATTAAATTTTGGTGCAAAAGTAATCAAATCTTTTTGCTTTTCTAGCTTGAATTTTGGTTCAAGAAATATTAAATAATTATGAAGGTGTAAATCTAAAAGATCCAAGTAAGTTGCGTTATCAGGCTATTTAAATAAAAACAAAAAAACTCCCAAAATTTAAATCTTGAGAGTTTTGAAGAAGTTTATTTACAATTATTTTGTAATCCAATCTACTATGGAAGCATCTGTTGGAAGTGTTCGTGGCGATATTACTTTATCTAACTCCCCTTTTTCATTAATAAGATATTTTTGAAAATTCCATTCTACTTCGCTGTCTTGCAAACCATTTTTAGATTTTTGTGTCAAAAATTGATACACAGCACTCATGTCCGATCCTTTTACCGAAACTTTACTCATCATAGGAAATGTTACACCGTAATTTTGTTGACAAAAAGCACCAATTTCCTTATCGGTTCCAGGTTCTTGCGATGCAAAATTGTTAGCTGGAAAACCTATAATTACAAATTTTTTAGATTTATATTTTTCATAAACAGCCTCTAAATCTTTATATTGAGGAGTCAACCCACATTTTGAAGCAGTGTTTACAACCAATATTTTTTTGCCCTCTAGAGTTGCGAAATCAAATTGATTTCCGTTTAAATCAGTCACTTTAAACTGATAAATAGTTTGTTTTTCCATTGGAATTGTAGTTTCGATTAATGTACTTTGTGTGTTGTTTTGAGCCTGATTCTTGCAACTTCCAAGTAAAACTGTCACAGCAAGAAGGGAGATTATTTTTTTCATTTTTTTTGTAAATTTAATTTAAATGAAATTAAATAATGATGAAATAGTGCTAATATTTTCTTAAAAAGATGTGATGTACAGAGATGCGGTTTTAATAAAATTGAAAATTCGAGCATTAAAACAATTAAGTAAATTCAAAATCAATAAATATATTTAAAATTTAAACTACTTATTAAACTTACACAATTTTAAAATTGCAATAAAGCGTTTCAAAAAAAGTACGTATTAATAAGTAAATTTCAATCTTAAAAAAATTAAAATACATCAGAAGCTGTTGATTTTCTTGGTTTTTTACTTCCACTTTACTACCTTTCCAACTTTATTTTAGTTTAACCTTACACATTTTATAAAATGTCAGAAGAAAAGAATGATAACCTGTTGGAAAATGAAACTACAACAGATGGAAACAAAATTAATGAAACTCAAAATGATGTTCAAACTCAAGATTTAGCTATAGAAACTATTCTGGAACCCGAAGTTTCTATTACATTAGATACTACTCTAGCTTTATCCGAAGTTTTGGATGAACCACTTAACGAAGTTTCTGAAGTTGAAATTAATGAATCAGAAAATTCTGATGCGTCTGAAACAACTGAAGTTGAAGCAATTGCTCCTGAAACAATAATTGAACTCACTGACAAACAAGTTCATGATGATACACTTGAAATTCAATCAAGTAGCGACTCTGTTATGGATGCAATTGACAACACCAATGCAGCCGAAAGTGAAGATGAAACTTTAAAAAGCAGTCATGATATTCCACAGGAAGATTATGAAGCAATGACTATGGAAGCGCTAATTTCCTCACTGGAAAAGATAGTTGTGGTCGAAAAAGTAATGTCCGTTCAAGAACATGTTGAAGAAATAAAAAAAGCCTTTTTATCTAAATATTATCATTTATTAGATGAGAAAAAAGACGAATTTAATGCTGAAAACCCTGATTCTACAGAGGAGTTTAAATATCATTCGCCACTCAAAGTAAAATTTGATACCTTATATACTCAATATAAAGAGAAAAAAAATAATCATTTCAAATCTTTGCAAACTAATTTGCAACAAAATTTGGAAAACCGTTTAGCTCTAGTTGAAGAATTAAAAAATTTAATTCATTCCCCAGAGAATATTACCAGTTCGCTTAAACAACTTAATGATATTAGAGAACGATGGAAAAATGCAGGCGCAATTCCTAAAGATAAATACAACCACGTTTGGAATAATTATCATTTTCATATTGAAAATTTTTATGATTTTTTACATCTTGACAGAGAAGCTCGCGACATTGATTTTAAACACAATCTAGATTTAAAATTAAAAATAATAGCTCGTGTTGAAGAGCTAGTAAATGAGTCTGATATAAATAAAGCTTTTAGGGAATTACAAGATTTACACAAAATTTGGAAAGAAGACATTGGTCCGGTTTCTAGAGAAAATCGAGAAGTAATTTGGAAACGTTTTAGCTATTTGACAAAACAAATTCATGATCAGCGCGAAGCTTTTTACGAAAGTTTTAGAGCTGTAGAAACTGAAAATCTGGAAAAAAAAAATGAATTGATAGCGCAACTAGTTGTTTTGTCGCAAGAGAAAGTAACTTCACACCAAGCTTGGTTAAACCAAATTGTGAAAGTTGAAGCACTTCGAGATCAATTTTTTAAGACAGGAAAAGTGCCAAGCGAAGTGAACGAAGCAACCTGGAGTAGTTTTAAAAATGCCGTTAAAGATTTTAATGTTCTTAAAAATTCATTTTATAAGGATATTAAAAAAGATCAAAATGATAATTTAAGCAAAAAACAAGCACTTATTGCCAAAGCAAATGAGCTTAAAGAAAGTGAAGATTTTGAGGGAACAACTCAAATGATGAAGCAAATACAAGAGGAATGGAAACTAATAGGACATGTGCCACGAAAATTCTCTGACGAACTTTGGACCGAATTTAGAAGTGCTTGCAACAATTATTTTGAACGACTTAAAAACAGCAAAAAAGAGGAAGATTCAGAAGAAGTTGCTTCTTTTGAAAAGAAAAAAGAATACCTTGAGGTTTTGAAAAGTTTTGAATTAATTGGCGAACACAAACCAGATTTAGACGCTATAAAGTTACACATCGAAACATGGAAAAGTTTGGGTCGAGTTCCTTTTAATAGAAGACATATTGAAGGAAAATTTAATAAAATTCTAGATGCATTATTTGAAAAATTAAGTTTAAGCAAAAGAGATACTGAAAAAATGCGTTTTGCAAATAAATTGGATAATTTAAGTGATAATTCGAAAAAGCTTGATGGAGAAAAAATATTTATCATGCGAAAAATTGATGAAGTACAAAATGAAATATTCCAATTAGAAAATAACATTCAATTTTTTCAAAATACCAAAAATGCTAAAAAAGAAAACTCCATTGTAACAGAAGTTAGAAAAACTATCGCTAAACATAAGGAAGAATTAGATACTTGGAAAGATAAGCTGAAACAAATTAGAGATTTAGCTAAACAAGAATTAAATAATTTATAAAAAAACAAAAATTAATTGGTTTTTAAAATCATATCGTTACATTTGTAATTGAAATAAAGAAAATGAAAAATATTTTAAATAACAATTGGTGGTGGAATAGTTTACGTCAAACGTCGTGAAATAGTCTACTATTGGTATAATTTAAAAAACCAAATATATAAAGGACTTGTCATCACGGCAAGTCCTTTTTTTATTTCAATTTGTCATCCTTGAGCACAATCGAAGGAACTCATTAACATCAATTCAGAATTTTATGAAAATATTTAAACTAATTACAAATTATAAGCAAATTCTAGCCGATACAATTACACCTGTAAGTGTTTATCTAAAACTACGTGATAAATTTCCAAACAGTTTATTGCTTGAAAGCTCCGATTATCATGCCAACGACAATAGTTTTTCCTACATCTGTTGCAACCCAATTGCATCCATAAAAATTGAAAATGAAATCATTACAAAACAATTTCCAAACAATTCCTCTGAAACAGTAAACATAAATAAAGAAATAAATGTTGCTAATGAAATTCAACTATTCGCATCACAATTTGAATCTAGCGACAATAATTTTAAATTCATAACCAACGGACTTTTTGGTTATATCAACTACGATGCAGTTCGTTATTTTGAGAAAACCACAATAACTAAAAAATCAAATTTCAGCGAAACACCTGATATTTTTTATGCAATCTATCAAAATATTATTGCCATCAATCATTTCAAAAATGAAGCATTTATATTTTGTAATTCAATTGATACAAAAAATAATATTGAAGAAATCGCACAATTATTACAATCTAAAAACTTTGCTTCTTACAAATTCAAAAGGGAAGAAGAAAAATTAGTTAATATTTCTGATGAAAATTTTAAATCCAACGTCACATTAGCAAAACAACATTGCAAACGAGGAAATGTATTTCAATTAGTGCTTTCCAAACGATTTTCTCAAAAATTCAAAGGAGACGAATTCAATGTTTATCGTGCTTTGCGAAGTATAAATCCATCACCCTATTTATTCTTTTTTGATTATGGAAATTTCAAAATATTCGGTTCATCACCTGAAGCGCAATTGATAATTAAAAACCGAATTGCCGAAATTCATCCAATTGCAGGAACATTCAAACGAACAGGAAACGATGAACAAGATGCCATTTTAGCCAAACAATTATCTGAAGACTGCAAAGAAAATAGTGAACACGTAATGCTTGTAGATTTAGCAAGAAACGATTTAAGCCGAAACGGAAACCAAGTTAAAGTTGAAAAATACCGTGAAGTACAATTTTTTTCTCATGTGATTCATTTGGTTTCAAAAGTAACTAGTAAATTATTTCCAACGGCTAACGCTATGCAAGTTGTAGCCGATACATTTCCAGCTGGAACATTATCAGGCGCACCCAAACACAAAGCAATGGAATTGATCAACGAAATTGAAACCACAAATCGAGGATTTTATGGCGGTGCCATTGGATTCATGGATTTTGAAGGTAACTTTAATCATGCTATAATGATAAGAACTTTTTTAAGTAAAAATCATACTTTACACTATCAAGCTGGTGCAGGAATAGTAGAAAGTTCCAACGAAGAAAACGAATTAAATGAAGTATATAATAAACTCGGAGCACTAGATAAAGCCTTAGAGTTGGCAGAAAACATCTAGAAATTAATTAAAATTAAAAATAAGTTTTTTGCATTAAATAATTAATAATAAAAATAAACCTTGCAAACTTTGCGTAAAACCTTTGCGACTTTGCGGTAAAAAAACATTATGAAAAACATAGTATTAATCGATAATTACGACAGTTTCACATACAATCTTGTACATTATTTAGAAGATTTAAACTGCAAAGTAACCGTTCTTAGAAACGATGAATTTGAATTGGATGAACTTGAAAAATACGATAAAATCCTACTTTCTCCTGGACCAGGAATTCCAGATGAAGCGGGTTTATTAAAAGCCGTAATACAAAGATATGCCCCAACCAAAAGTATTTTAGGAGTTTGCCTAGGTCAACAAGCAATCGGAGAAGTCTTTGGCGGAAGCCTTACCAATCTAGAAAAAGTTTATCACGGAGTTGCCAGTAAAGTTAATATTGTAGTAACCAACGAATCTCTTTTCAATGATTTAGAAAACGAAATTGAAGTAGGTCGTTACCATTCTTGGGTGATTTCCAAAGATAATTTTCCATCAGACTTAGAAATAACATCAGTTGATAAAAACGGAGAAATAATGTCCATCAGGCATCTAAAATATGATGTAAAAGGCGTTCAATTTCATCCTGAAAGTGTATTAACTCCAAACGGAAAACAGATTTTAGAGAATTGGATTAATCAATAACAAGTTCAAAAATCAACTTCAATTTCAAAATTCAATTTTAAAAATAAAAAACTTTGTGCCTTAAATACAGATACTGAAATAAATTCAGCATAAATGAAAACAATACTAAATCGATTAATAAATCACGAAATACTAAACAAGGAAGAAGCTAAATCGATCTTGGTAAATATTTCGACAGGACAATACAATTTGAGTCAAATTGCTTCCTTCTTGACTGTTTATATGATGAGAAGCATCACTATTGATGAACTTTCGGGCTTTCGTGAAGCACTTCTTGAATTATGTATTCCAGTAGATTTTTCCCAGTATAACACCATAGATTTGTGCGGGACGGGTGGCGACGGTAAAAACACATTTAATATTTCAACTCTCGCATCATTTGTAACCGCTGGAGTTGAGATTAAAGTCGCTAAACACGGAAATTATGGAGTTTCTTCTATTTCAGGATCAAGTAATGTGATGGAAAGTTTAGGAATTAAATTAAGCTCTGATTCTGATTTTATTCAAAAAAGTATGGATAAAGCCAATATTGCCATTCTTCATGCGCCGTTATTTCATCCAGCGATGAAAAATGTAGGTCCAATTCGTAAAGAACTGGGCGTAAAAACATTTTTCAATATGCTTGGTCCAATGGTAAATCCCTCATTTCCAAAGAATCAATTAGTTGGCGTTTTCAGTCTTGAATTGGCTCGAATGTATAGTTATTTATATCAAAATACCAATACCAATTTTTGCATTTTACACGGATTAGATGGTTTTGACGAAATTTCGTTAACTGATGAAACCAAAATCATATCTAAAAACAATGAATTTATCCTAAAACCCGAAAATTTCAATTTAAAAACACAAGAATTACATCAAATAAAAGGTGGAGAAACCATTGAAGAATCAGCAACAATTTTCTATAATGTGATTTCTGGGAAAGGAACAAACGAACAAAACAATGTAGTTTGTGCCAATGCTGGAATGGCGATTGCAACGGTTGAAAATTGTTCAATTTTAGAAGGTTTTGACAAGGCTAAAGAAAGCTTATTGAAAGGAAAAGCATTAGAAAAACTAAAAATTTTACAAAATTTAAGCAAATAAACATGAGTATTTTAGACAGAATCATAATCGATAAAAGACAAGAAGTATTGCTGAAAAAGACGCTAATTCCGATCTCACAATTGGAAAATTCAGTACTCTTTAATAGCAAAACAATTTCTTTGAGTAAAAATTTGCGTTTAAGTACTTCTGGTATTATTGCAGAACATAAACGTCGTTCGCCATCAAAATCTGAAATAAATTATAATTTTACAGTTGAAGAAGTCGTTAAAGGCTATGAAAATGCAGGCGTATGCGGTATTTCTATTTTAACTGATGGAAAATATTTTGGTGGTTCATTGGATGATTTATTGTTAGCAAGAGCCTCTGTAAATGTCCCGTTACTTCGAAAAGAATTCATAATTGATGAATATCAAATTCTCGAAGCTAAAGCGTTCGGAGCTGATACAATTTTATTAATAGCATCTGTTTTAACTCGTCAAGAAATTAAAAAATTCTCTGAATTTGCACAAGCGTTAGCATTAGAAGTTTTGCTAGAAGTTCATGACGAATTGGAATTAGAAAAATCAATTATGCCAAGTTTAGATTTGATTGGAGTTAACAATAGAAGTCTGAAAACTTTTGAAGTTAGCATTGAAAACAGTATAAAATTAGCTTCTAAAATTCCAAATGAATTTGTGAAAATATCTGAAAGTGGAATTTCAAATTATACTTCGGTTAAAGTATTACAAAATTATGATTATCAAGGATTTTTAATTGGAGAAACATTTATGAAATCAAACAATCCTGAACAAGAAGTGAAAGAATTTATAAGTAAATTAAAGTCATGAAACTTAAGATTTGTGGAATGAAAAATTCAGAGAATATTTCTGAAATTGGACAACTCCTACCCGATTATTTGGGATTTATTTTTTGGGAAAAATCAGTTCGTTATTTTGATGGGATTATTCCTGAGCTTCCGAAATCAATTCTAAAAGTTGGAGTTTTTGTAGATGCAAATTTTCAAGAAATTATTTCAATAATAAAAAAACATCAACTTGATTTAATTCAATTACACGGAGAAGAAACTCCAGAATTTTGTAAAAAAATGCAGAAATTGAATTTTAAGATTATCAAAGCATTTTCAATTAATGATGATTTTGATTTTGATATTTTAAAAAAATATGAATCGGTTTGTGATTATTTTCTATTTGATACCAAAGGTAAACTTCCGGGCGGAAACGGAAAAACATTTGATTGGAAATTATTAGAAAAATATAACATTAATAAACCCTTTTTTCTCAGCGGAGGAATTGGTTTAGAAGATATTACAAAAGTAAAAAGTTTTCTAAAAAGCAAAATGGCACAAAATTGTATAGCCATTGACGTAAATAGTAAATTTGAAAACGAAGCAGGAATTAAAAAAATAAAAGAGTTAACAGAATTTAAAAAAAAATTACATGAAAACGAATTATAATGTAGATCAAAACGGTTATTATGGCAATTTTGGAGGTGCATTCATACCTGAAATGTTATATCCAAATGTGGAAGAATTACGTGAAAATTATTTAAAAATAACCGTAGAACCATCTTTTCAAAAGGAATTTACCGAATTGCTAACTGATTATGTCGGTCGACCAACGCCATTGTATTTTGCTAAGCGATTGTCTGAAAAATACAAAACTAAAATTTACTTAAAACGCGAAGATTTGTGCCACACTGGCGCACACAAAATCAACAACACTATTGGACAAATTTTAGTTGCAAAACGACTTGGAAAAACTAGAATAATTGCTGAAACTGGTGCAGGTCAACACGGTGTAGCAACTGCAACTGTCTGCGCGCTAATGGGTTTACAATGCATAGTTTATATGGGCGAAGTTGATATCAAACGTCAAGCACCGAATGTAGCACGAATGAAAATGCTTGGTGCCGAAGTTAGACCAGCACTGTCGGGTTCAAAAACGTTGAAAGATGCTACCAATGAGGCTATTAGAGATTGGATAAACAATCCTGAAGATACCCATTACATTATTGGTTCGGTAGTTGGACCACATCCTTATCCTGATATGGTGGCTCGATTTCAAGGAATAATTTCTAAAGAAATAAAATCACAACTTCTTGAAAAAGAAGGGACTGAACATCCTAATTATGTTATTGCTTGTGTTGGTGGTGGCAGTAATGCTGCTGGTGCTTTTTATCATTTTTTAGACAATGAAAACGTAAACTTAATTGCCGTTGAAGCCGCTGGAAAAGGCGTGAATTCGGGAGAAAGTGCCGCTACTTCAATATTAGGAAAAATTGGAATCATTCACGGAAGCAAAACACTTTTAATGCAAACCAATGACGGACAAATTACTGAACCTTATTCCATTTCGGCAGGTTTGGATTATCCTGGTGTTGGTCCGCTTCACTCCCATTTATTTGAAACAAATAGAGCTGAATTTATAGCAATTACAGATGAAGACGCAATGCAAAGCGGTATTGAATTATCGCAATCAGAAGGTATAATTCCAGCAATTGAAACGGCTCACGCTTTTTCAGTATTAGACAAAAAACAATTTAAACCAACTGATATTGTTGTAATTAATCTTTCTGGTCGTGGTGATAAAGATTTGAATACGTATATTGATTATTTTAAATTATAAGAAATGAACCGAATAAATTTGAAATTATCCGAAAACAAAAAACTGCTATCTATCTATTTTACAGCAGGATATCCAACTATAAATGATACTGTTTCTATAATTCAAGAATTAGAAAAAAGTGGTGTTGACATGATTGAAATTGGTTTGCCGTTTAGCGATCCGTTGGCAGATGGACCCACAATTCAGGCAAGTTCTACTCAAGCAATTCAAAATGGAATGACTACTGAATTGTTATTTGATCAACTTAAAAATATTAGGGAAACCGTAACTATTCCGTTATTAATTATGGGATATTTTAATCCAATGTATCAATATGGAATTGAAGCATTTTGCAAAAAATGCAACAAAATCGGAATCGACGGATTAATAATTCCAGATCTTCCATTAAAAGAATATGAAGAGCAATACAAATCGATATTTGAAGCTAATAATTTGAAGAATATCTTCCTGATTACACCACAAACATCTACAGAAAGAATAATCCAAATTGACACTATTTCAAATAGTTTTATTTACATGGTTAGTAGCGCTAGTGTAACTGGTGGAAGCACATCATTCGGTGAAAATGAAACTGCTTATTTTGAAAGAATTGCTTCATTAAATCTTAACAATCCTCAAATAATTGGCTTCGGAATAAATTCCAAACAAACCTTTCAAAAGGCAATTAAAAATCAAAATGGAGCTATAATTGGAAGTGCTTTCATAAATTTTTTAGAAAAAAACAAAATCACTTCAATTCATAATTTTATTGAACAAATAATTTAATATCATACATTTAATAAACTTATAATCAGCATTTAAATCATATTAAATAGAAATTATCTATAGTTTTCTTTTTAGTTAATAAAACGTTAATTATCTAATTAAACAACTGTTTAACTCAAACGATTGTTTAATTTTGCGCTCAAATTTAATGATAATTAAATAATGGAATTTAGCCACAAACAAATTGAGATTTTAAATGTAGCTGAACAACTCTTTGCTAAAGAAGGATATGATGGAACTTCGGTGAGAGAAATATCAAAAATTGCACACATTAATGTTGCCATGATTTCGTATTATTTTGGATCAAAAGCAAAACTTCTTGAGGCTTTAGTAATACACAGAATTGGTAGTCTAGGCTTAAAACTAGAAAATATAGTTTTGGAAAATATCTCTCCTATAAAAAAAATTGACCTTATAATTGAATATTACATTCATTTGGTCAACACAAACCGTCATATTCATCAAATTTTACATCAAGAAGCATCAAATAATAAACGAGAAATAAATTTAGATGCATTCATAGAAGTTAAAAAAAATAATATAAAATTGGTACAATCTGTAATCTCAGAAGGCCAAAAAATGGGAATTTTTAAGAAAAATATTAATGTTCCTCTTTTAGCGCCAATTATTGTAGGTTCTTTAGTTTATTTCAACACAAATAAAGCCTTATATGGTGATTTATTTAACCTTAAAACTGACGAAGATTTTAATAACTATGTCGATAATGAACTCACGCAACACATTCAACAAACCATCAAAGCACTTTTAATTTATGAAAATTAAATATCTTTTTTTAATTCTGCTATTCTTTTTAAGTTTTGGAATTATTAATGCCCAAGAACGAAAGACACTTTCTTTAAAAGACGCTATATCCATTGTTATTTCTAAAAGTAATGAAGCTAATTTAGCTAATACTAAAGTAGAGTCAGCAAAACTAGAACTGGAGACTGTTAAAAATAATCAATACCCTAGTTTGAAAATTTCTGGACAATATTCTAGATTAACTAATGCTAATGTAGTTTCTAATTTAGGCTCTCCTACTTCTAGTGGAAATTCTCCAAAAGTAAGTCAGTTAGTATTAGTTCAGGCAAATGTAAATATGCCAATTTTTAGCGGATTTAAATTAAAAAATTCAATCATAGCTTCAGAAAATCAATATAAATCACAAACTTTTTCAGCCTCACATACTAAAGAACAGCTTGCTTTAGAAACTGTTGAATTATTTGCTTCTTTATATAAAGCTCAAGAAATGGCTAAATTATTTGAAGAAAACATCAAAAGTGCTCAACAAAGAGTTAAGGATTTTACTGCGCAAGTTGAAAATGGTTTACTGGCTCGAAACGATTTATTGAAATCACAACTTCAAGTTTCTACGATTCAACTTTCGTTGGACACTGCAAATAAAAATATTAATGTAATCAATTATCAGTTAGTTACTTTATTACAGTTGCCTGAAAATACTAAAATTGATATTGATATTGAAACTATAAAAAGTGATATGGTTAAAAACCAAAGTCTAACGTTTAACTCGCAACGTAATGATTTAGAGGAATTAAATTTTCTAGAAAAAGCATCTGAGGCCAGAATTAAGGTTGCTAAAGCTGGATATTATCCATCCTTCTCATTAATTGGAGGTTACATAGCTTTAGATTTGAAAGATGTTTTAACCGTTACCAATGCAATTAATTTTGGAATAGGATTAAATTATGATTTAAGTTCCATTTTCAAAAATTCAAAAGAAGTCAAACTTGCAAAATCAAAATCAGAACAAGAAAAAACAGCAGTAGTCATTTTAACTGATAAGATTAAAGAAGAAATTCAAGAGGCTCAAGAAAATTATAATTTATCGTTAAAACAAAGTGAAGTTTACAAGCAAGCAAATACACAAGGAGCAGAAAATTATAGAATTATTAAAGATAAATATGATAACAGTTTGGCGGACACTAACGATTTGCTAGAAGCTGATGTGCAACAACTTCAAACCAAAATAAATGTATCACTTTCACAAGCAGATGTTGCCTTAAAATACTATCAATTACAATTTGCATCAGGAAAATTAATCAACTCATTTAATTTAAATACTACTAAATAACTTCGAAATGGAAAAAAAACCAACTAATAAAAAATTTCTATTCATAATCATAATATTGTTTTCAATAGGAATTATATATGGTGTTTTCAAATTTGTATCCTCACAAGCTCATGAAACTACTGACGATGCACAAATAGAAAAAAATTTAAATCCAATAATTCCAAGAGTTGCTGGATATATTACAAAAGTTTACGTTAAAGATAACCAATTTGTAAAAAAAGGAGATACTCTTTTTACAATCGATAATCAAGATTTTGTAGTTAAAGTAGAAGAAGCTCAAGCAAATTTAGCTAGTGCAACTGGAAATTTTGAAGTTTCAAAAGCAGATATTGGAACTTCGCAAGCATCAGTTTCTGTTTCAGATGCAAATTTTCAATCAGCTGGAGGAAGCATTGAAACTGCAAAAATTAGATTAAATAGAGCAAGCAATGACTTTGTGAGGTATAGTAATTTATATAAAAATCAATCCATTACCAAACAACAATTTGAACAAGCTGAAGCTGCAAAACTAGAAGCGCAAAGCCAATTAAAAATATTGCAAGAGCAACAAAAAGCAAGTTCATTTCAAAAAACAGTAGCTTCATCAAGAACCAATGTTTCTAACAAACTTGCTCAAGTAGCCACAGCCAATATTAAAAAAGCACAAGCCCAACTCAATGCTTCAAAATTAAATTTATCTTACACTGTAATCACTGCTTCGGTTGATGGACAAGTATCAAAAATTGCAATTCAACCGGGACAATACATTCAACCAGGACAATCTTTATTTTACTTAATAAACAACTCAGAATCTTGGGTAATAGCAAATTTTAAAGAAACACAACTCAACAAAATGGTTGTAGGCCAAAAAGTTATCATCAAAGCAGATGCTTATCCTGATACCGATTTTAAGGGAACCATTGCTTCATTTTCACCAGCTACAGGATCACGCTTTTCTATTTTACCTCCGGACAATGCCACTGGAAATTTTGTTAAAACTATACAGCGATTACCTGTAAAAATTACTATTGATGCCGATAATGATGCTGAAAAACTTAAACTATTACGACCAGGAATGAATGTTGATGTTGATGTGCATTTGAAATAAAATTAAATATTAAATTTTAGATATAAACTAACTTAAATCTACAATCTGAAATTAAAATGGTTCAGCAAAACGACTTAGTAGAATATGGTTTCCGAAGAGTTATTATCACTATAACGGCTGTACTTTGTGCACTTTTAGAAATTGTTGATACTACAATTGTAAATGTTGCATTAACAAACATGCGTGGCAGTTTAGGCGCAACATTGACTGATGTCGCTTGGGTAATTACTGCTTATGCTATTGCAAATGTTATTGTAATTCCAATGACAAGTTGGTTGTCACAACAATTTGGCAGACGAAACTATTTTGCTGTTTCAATCATAATTTTTACAACAGCGTCCTTTTTATGTGGTAACGCTACTAATATTTGGGAATTAGTTGCTTTTAGATTTATACAAGGTTTAGGTGGCGGAGCACTTCTTGTTACTGCTCAAACTATTATTACCGAAAGTTATCCGTTAGCGAAACGTGGTATGGCTCAGGCAATTTATGGAATGGGAGTTATTGTAGGTCCAACTCTTGGTCCACCTTTAGGTGGTTATATTGTCGATCATTTTTCATGGCCATTTATATTTTACATCAACATTCCTATTGGAATAATCGCTACTATCTTAACACTATCGTTTGTAAGAAGTCCAAAATATGGCGAAAAACTTAAGGCTAATCAAGTAGATTGGTGGGGTATTTTCTTTTTGGCGGCTTTTATTGGATCGTTACAATTTGTACTAGAACATGGGCAACAAGACGATTGGTTTAACGACAGTACCATAGTTACTTTAAGTTGTGTATCGTTTTTTGGATTGCTTTTATTTATATGGCGGGAAATGACTTACCAATATCCAATTGTAAACTTAGGAGTACTTAAAGATGGTAATTTACGAA
Organism: Flavobacterium sp.; assembly: GCA_014377455.1. GTDB lineage: Bacteria > Bacteroidota > Bacteroidia > Flavobacteriales > Flavobacteriaceae > Flavobacterium. Next base: position 16,510 of record JACMPO010000009.1, on the reverse strand, counting down.
TTGGGATTGTCATGTGTTTTATTTTAGGTTTTGGCTTGTATGGTTCTACTTTAATTATTCCGATATATACTCAATCTATTTTGGGTTGGAGCGCAACTGATGCAGGTTTACTACTCATTCCTGGATCGATTACTACTGCTTTTTGCATGCCAATAGTTGGAAATTTAATTCAAAAAGGGTTTCCTCAAGGATATCTTGTTGGTGGCGGATTTTTCATATTTTTTGTGTTTACTTTTTTAATGTACAAAGTAATAACGCCAGATACTGGAACCGAACATTTCTTTTGGCCCTTAATATTCAGAGGAATCGGACTTGGTTTGCTTTTTGTCCCAATAACTGCACTATCACTTTCTACATTAAGTGGAAAAAGCATTGGCGAAGGTGCGGCTTTTACTGGAATGATGCGACAACTTGGGGGATCGTTTGGAATTGCAATTATTACCACTTTTATCACTCGATTTGGACAAAAACACCGTGTAGATTTAATATCTCATCTTGATGGCAGTAAGTACGAAGTGCAACAACGCATTTTGCAATTGCAAAAAAATTTCCAGTCTAAAGGTTTTTCAGTTAATGAATCTCTAAGCAAAGCTTACCAGGTTATTGATTATTCGGTTTTAAAACAAAGTACTGTGTTATCTTACATGGATATTTTCTTGTATTTAGGAATGCTCTTTTTGTTTTGTATTCCCATTATTTTTTTAATTAAAAGAGGGAAAACTAAAATCAATCCAGCGGATGCAATGCATTAATCATTTGCACAATAAATAGTTGCAACGAAAAACTTATATTTTTTTATTAAATTTTTTGTTGAAATTTTTATAAAATAAAAAATCTTAACACAAACGTAAACTTATTAACATTTCTTTTATTTTAAAATTCAATTTTCTATATTTGATTGAATATAAGGTATTTATTAATTAAAATAAAAGTATATGGGACTTTTTGGGAATTCCGATAAAAAAATTATTAAAAATCTTTACAAAAAAAGTGAAGAAATCAGCAATGATATCTCTAAAGAAATAGATCAACTTTTTGATGAATTAAAATCAGATTATGATGAAAATCAGGAAGTAGTTTCTGATTTTAGTTCACTAGTAAACGAACTTAAATCAAAATTAAGTCCTGATGATGCTAAAAAATTAGCTGATTTTTCAACTCGATTGTCAAAAATAAAATCATGTGCACGCAAAGGTGTTGATGCTATGCGTGAAATTTCACGAGATCAAAAAAAGGCAACTCGAGAAACCATGAGAGAATACGAAGAATATATTTTTGTTTAGATATAAATCTTAAAAGGCAAATTTAAATTTAAGATTATCTGGTAAATACCAATTTTGTTTTGGTACTTAAATTTTCGTCAAATGCATATCCTTCATAATTAAAACCTTTTAAATCATCAATAGTTTCGGCATTTGAATCGATAATATAACGAACCATCAAACCTCTTGCCTTCTTTGCAAAAAAACTAATCATTTTTAAATTACCGTCTTTATAATCTTTAAATTCTGGAGTAACAACTGGTACTTTCAATTTTTTAACATCTACAGCATCAAAATATTCGGAACTTGCTAAATTCACAAAAAGCTCCTCTTTAGTTAGTGAAGCATTTAACTCTTTAGTGATTTTATCTTTCCAAAATTCATATAAATTCTTCTTGGTTCCAATTTGTAATTTAGTTCCCATTTCCAATCGATAGGGTTGTATCAAATCTAAAGGTTTTAGCAAACCGTACAAACCAGATAAAATTCGGAGTTTATCTTGCAAAATAGTTAATTTTTCTTGGGATAATGTGTAGGAATCTAAACCAATGTAAACTTCTCCATTAAATGCAAAAACTGCCTGACGGGAATTTTGGGCAGTAAAAGATTCTAAATTTCGCTCTTGATTTCTATTCCAGTTCAAGTCAGCTAACTTATCTGAAATAGACATAAGTTCCATTAATTTTTTAGGCTTATGTTTTTTTAATACTTTATCAACAGCAATGGCGTGCTTTTGGAAAGTTAATTCAGAATTCAGTTTTATGGGAGTTTCACGCTCAAAATCAAGTGATTTTGCAGGAGATATTACTATTTTCATGGCACAAATTTATTTGAATCAAAAATAAGGTTTTGATCTCTAATTAAGATACTACTAAATTATTTATTTCGATTTATTTATTGGTTTAATTGATACTTAAAACTCTACAATTACATATTTCGTAACTTCATACATGATTAAAACAAAACTTTACATCTTATTTTTAGTATTCCCAATTTTTATTTTTTCGCAAAAAATAGAAAACACAGCTTCTTTTCGTGACATCAAGACGGCGCGCTATTTTCGCTTTAATTACGACAATGATTATTTCACAGGAACCGATCAGAATTATACACAAGGCTATAGTTTTGAATATGTTGCACCAATTTTAAAGAAAAATCCACTAAATTATTTGTTGATAAAACCACAACAAAATAATGAGTTGAAATTTGGATTAGCCATAGAACATATTGGTTTTACAGCTGATAACATAAAAAGCGAAGAAATTCAATTTGGTGATCGACCGTTTGCAGCATCTATAATGCTTAAAAGTTTTGTGATTTCGACAGATACTATCCAGAAATCTCGTTTAGTATCTTCTTTAAATTTGGGGTTAATTGGACCAGGAGCTTTTGGAAAAGAAATGCAAGTCGCCATTCATAAAGCTACAGGAAATACCATTCCTGGCGGTTGGCAAAATCAAATTAAAAATGATGCCGTGATCAATTACGAAATTAATTATGAAAAACAATTGCTTCGATTTTCTAATTTTTTCTCAATATCGGCAAACTCAAATGCAAAAATTGGAACGCTATTTACCAATGCTTCTATTGGTTTAAATACTACTGTTGGATTGATTAACAATCCATTTTCGAGTGTGAAAACTAAAAATAAATTTGAATTTTACGTTTTCGCACAAGCTTTTGTAAGCGCCATTGGCTATGATGCCACACTTCAAGGAGGATTGTTTAATAAAAATTCTCCATATACTATAAATTCCACTGCAATCGAACGCTTTACAGCACAAACGAATTATGGTTTTATTATACAAAGTAGAAGCATGTATTTGGAATATTACCAAACATTGCAAACCCGAGAATACGAAACGGGAAAATCCTATAAATGGGGAGGCATTAAAATTGGATTCAAATTCTAGTGGATCATTAGGAAAATCTTTTCAACAAATACCAGATGTAAATTCGTAAATCGTAATTAAAATTTTACCTTTGCTTGTTCAAAAAAAATTACAATTATGGTTTATAAATTCAGAGTAATTCTAGATGCCGAAGAAGATATTTTCAGAGATATTGCAATACTTCAAGACGATACATTAGAAGATTTACACAGTGCAATTGTAAATGCGTTTGGTTTTGATGGTATGGAAGTAGCATCGTTCTATACTTGCGATGCAACTTGGAATCAAGAAGACGAAATTCCAATGTTTGATGCAGGCGATATTCCAGGAGAAAACAAAATTATGAGCGATTATCAGCTCAAAGATATACTAGACACTACAAATACTAAAATTATTTACGTGTATGATTTTATCAATATGTGGACTTTTTTAGTCGAACTTGCCGCAGTCGAAGATGCTGTCGAAGTGGGAATGGTGTATCCAAATTTACTTTTTTCGCATGGAGAAATGCCTGCCGAAGCTATGGAAAAACATTTTCAATCCGATTTTGAAGAAGAAGAAAGTTACAACGAATTTGAAGACGATTTGGACGAAGACGATTTAAATGCTTTTGGAAGCGAAGACAATTTTGAAGATTTTGGATTTGAGGAGAATTGGAATTAGATTTTAAAGGTACAAAGGTTCAAAACTGCAAAGTGTCAAAGTTGCAAAGGGTCATAGAATAAAAAAATAAAAATGAGTGCATTTAGGGATTTACTAATTTGGCAAAAATCTATGAATTTAGTAACCGAGGTCTATCAGATTACAAATGCATTTCCAAAAGAAGAAGTTTATGGATTAACGTCGCAATTAAGGAGAAGTGCAATTTCTATTCCAAGTAATATAGCAGAAGGTTACGGAAAGGAAGGAAATAAAGATTATTTAAAAATTTTAAATATCGGAATTAGCTCACTTTTTGAAATGCAAACACAATTAGAAATTTCTTTTAATTTAAAATTTATAAATGAAGTTTAATTAAATAAAATATACGAAAAAAGCAAAGAAATAGAGCGAATGTTAACCTCATTTATTAGAAAAATAAAAGAAAGAACTTAACAATTCAGATTCCATGAACCTCCAAGCCTTTGCACCTCTAAACCTCTAAACCTAAAAAAATGATCAACCTTTTCAATACCCACATAGAATCGTTATCCATTCACAGCGTTGGAAATAAAAGCCGAAACGAAGCTCTGTTTTTATCTACAAATCAGTATTCGTTAAACAATGAAATGACACCATTATTAAAAGAATATTTTTTTAAACCCTTTCGAGATAAGGAAGAAAACTATTATCAATTTGCTCATGAAGTTGATTTAGAGTACAATGAAATGTTCAAAATGGCATCTCAAATATTTGAAAATCCAGCTGCTGTTCATGCTGTTTCTAAACAAATTACCACACATTTGTATGAACAATCAAAACATCCTCACATAAAAAATGGAGAAGTTTACGTATCTTATTTAACAAATATTTCAATAGATAATACTATTGTGGATGCCATTGGAATTTTTAAAAGCGAATTGCGTACTGATTTTTTGCAATTTGAAGAGAAAAATGAAAATCTTGAATTGATTCTGCAAGAGGGAATAAACCTAAATCGACTGGACAAAGGCTGTATTATTTTTAATTACAAAAAAGAAGAAGGCTATAAAATTCTAACAGTAGATAGTAACCGATATGACGCTCGCTATTGGTTGGAACATTTCCTGTCGGTTGATGCCTTTCAAGACGAAAATTTTATGACCAAAAAATACTTGAAATTTTGTCAAAGTTTTGCGAAAGATGTTGTTTTTCCTGCCGAAGACAAAAAACAAGAAGTCATGTTTATGAACAGAGCGGTAAACCATTTTGCTAAAAATGATACTTTTGAAGAAACCGCATTTTTAAATGAAGTAATAGATAATCCCGATTTAATTCCTGAATTTAGAAACTACAAAGTAGATAAAGGCGAAAAATTTAGCATTGAGGATATTACCAGTTTCCCTATTGCCAATGCTGCCGTAACAGATGCACGAAAATCAATCAAAAATATCATTAATTTAGATACGCATATTCAAATCAAGCTGGATTTTATAAATCCAGAAAGTGCCGAGAAATATGTAGAAAAAGGCTGGGACGAAGAAAAGCAAATGTATTATTACCTGGTTTATTTTAATAAAGAGAATAAGAGTTAAAAAGCAAATAAGTATTGCGAAATAAAAATCTTTGTCAATTTTGACAAAGATTTTTTGTTTTAACTGTTGTTTTATTTCAAATTCATCACAAAAAAGAAATCCCTACCTTTACAAAAAATTTAAGCAATGGTTACTTTTGAGCAATTTGGTCTTCCTAAATCTTTACAAAAAGCAATTGACGCAATTGGACTAACCACACCTACTCCAATTCAGGAAAAATCGTTTTCACCCATCATGTCTGGTCGCGATGTAATGGGAATTGCACAAACAGGAACGGGAAAAACGCTTGCCTATTTACTTCCTTTATTAAAACAATGGAAATTTGTTCCTACTGATACTCCCAGAATTGTAATTTTAGTTCCCACACGCGAACTCGTAGTTCAAATTGTAGACGTAATCGAAAATTTAACTCAGTTTATGTCCGTTCGAACTTTAGGAATTTATGGTGGCGTAAACATCAATACTCAAAAAAAAGCAGTGTACACTGGAATTGATGTTTTGGTTGGAACTCCTGGTCGTACTATGGATTTAGCTCTAGATAATGTAATCCGATTTGATTCCCTTCAAAAATTAGTAATAGACGAATTTGATGAAATTTTAAATTTAGGTTTCCGCTTCCAAGTTACTTCATTGCTCACGATGATGAAAAATAAAAGACAAAACATTCTGTTTTCTGCCACAATGACTGATGATGTTGATGCTTTATTGGACGAATATTTTGAACTACCCGAAGAAATTACTCTTGCTCCATCTGGAACGCCATTAGAAAAAATAAGACAGTTAGGTTATAATGTTCCCAATTTTTTAACCAAAATCAATTTATTAAATCACATTTTGGCATCTGATGAAACTACTGAACGTGTTTTAATTTTTGCAAATAATAAAAAAACAGTCGATTTAATATCCAATAGTATTGAGGAAACTTATCCAGATCAATTTGGTGTAATTCACTCCAATAAATCGCAAAATTATCGATTAAATACAATGGTTTCCTTTCAAGCTGGGGATTTGCGAGGTATTATTACGACTGATGTTATGGCGCGTGGACTGGATATATCTGATGTTACACACGTTATTAATTTTGAATTTACAGAAATTCCAGAACAATACATCCATCGAATTGGTAGAACTGGACGTGCAGATAAATCGGGAACGGCAATAAGTTTTATCTCACCAAGTGAAGTAGACCTTCAGGTTCAAGCAGAAATATTGATGGAAAAAGAAATAGAATTTTTAGAATTTCCACAGGATGTAATTCAAGAAATAAGATTGCTAGAATTTGAAAAAGACAAAAAGAAAGTAAAACAATTGATGAAACGCGTCAAAAAAGACGGTGGCGACGCATTTCAAGAAAAATTAAAGAAAAATCAGAAAGTAAATTTGGGTGGTCCAGCTAAAACAAAACCAAGAAAAACAACATCTAGAAATCGTGGCGTGGAACGAACTCGTGACGCCAAGAAAAAGAAAAAATAGCTAAATTATATTTTAACTTTAACAGAATCAGGAACTAACATTTGATATTCGCCACCATTTCTAATTACATCTCTTACAATACTGGATGAAATATAAGATGTTTTAGCGGCAGTAAGTAGAAAAATAGTTTCAATTTTAGATAATCTTCTGTTGGTATGTGCAATGGCTTTTTCAAACTCAAAATCGGCTGGATTTCTTAGACCTCGCAAGATGAATTGTGCTTTTTCTTTTTTGCATAATTCAATAGTTAATCCTTCATAACTAATTACTTTAACATTGGGCTCATCGGCAAAAGCATTTTCAATAAATTGGATTCGTTCGTCAAGTGAAAACATATATTTTTTTTCAGCATTGACTCCAATTGCCACAATAATTTCATCAAAAAGTGGCAAACTACGTTTAATAATATCGTAATGACCAAGAGTTATTGGGTCAAAAGATCCTGGGAAAATTGCTTTTTTCATTTGTGTACTAATCGTTATATAATTAGATAACTGTTATTTCATTTTATCCCAAATAGGTTTTCGAAGTAATGCCAAATCAATCTCATTATCAAGCAAATCGCTCATTTCTATTTTGGCGAATGATGCTTGTTGCGGAAAAATACTTTGGGTTGACAAACCCGGATTAGTATTAATTTCTATAAAATGTGGCACATCATTCATAATGATAAAATCGGTTCTTGAAAAGCCAGACATACCTAATGCATCATATACTTTTTTTGCAGTCTCGATAACTTTATGCTCCATTTCAGTTGAAATTCTGGCAGGTGTAATTTCCTCAGATTTACCTAAGTATTTTGCTTCGTAATCAAAAAAATCATTTTGAGTTAAAATTTCTGTGATACCTAAAACTTTGGTTTCCCCTTTATATTTAAGTACTCCAACAGAAACTTCTCGACCATTTAAATAAGATTCAATTAAAATATCGTGATCTTCAGCAAATGCAAAATCAAGCGCTTTTTCAAAATCATTTAAAGTAGAAACCATCGAAACTCCTAGTGAACTTCCTGATTGATTTGGTTTAACAAAAAAAGGTAAACCTAATTGCGATTTTACATCATCTGCCGAAATTGAATCGCCTTTGGAAACATAAATTGATTTTGCTTTTGGAATGTCAAATTTCGATAAAACCGAAAGTGTGTCGCGTTTATTAAACGTCAATCCCGATTGATAAAAATTACAACCAGTATAGGGAATTCCTAATAATTCCCAGTAAGCTTGCAAATGTCCATCTTCGCCTGGAGTGCCGTGAACCGTATTAATTACAACATCAAATTTGATAATAATACCCTCTTTTTCAAACGAAAAATCGTTTTTATTTATTGGAAATTGAATCCCATCAACTAAACAATACCAAGATGATTTTAGAATATGAACTTCAAACGGAGTATAATTTTTTTTATTGATTTCATTTAAAATAAGCTGTCCACTTCGTAATGAAATTACCGATTCACCCGAATAACCACCCATAACTACTGCTACATTCATTGCTATATTATTTTAAATACTACACAAAAATAGCATAAATGTTGATACTAAAAATTATATCTTTGTGATAAATAAATTTAATATGAGTTTACGGAATTATTTAACAAGTCGTGTGTTTCTGGCACAAATAGCATCTGCTGTCGCTATAATTGCAGTGGTTACTTATTTATTTTTTCATTGGATCACCTTTATAACACATCATGGTGAGGAAATTACGGTTCCAAATTTAGCAAAACTTACGCCAGACCAAATTGAAAGTAAACTAGACAAACTGGATTTAAATTATGTAATTATAGACACAGTAGATTACAACAAAGATTTTCCAAAACTTACTGCTGTGCAACAAGAACCTACACCTGGATCAAAAGTAAAAGGTGGAAGAACCATTTATATAAAACTTAATGCTTCGACTTTCAAGATGGTTGCCGTACCTGATTTAATTGAGAAAACATTCAGACAAGCATTACCAACTATAAAAGCTGTTGGTTTAGTACTGGGAGATACTACATACATTCCCTATTTAGGTAAAGACATGGTGATGCGAATGTTAGTAGATGGAAAACCAATAAAAGCTGGAACAAAAATACTCAAAGCCAGCAGAATAGATTTAGTTTTAGGCGATGGAAAAGTAGTTTTTGATGAAACCGAAGTAGACTCGTTAGCAAAGGAACAAGATAAAAAGATTTTAGATACCATTCCAAATGAGCAATAATGTAGAACTTCCTGAACTGGACGATGACTTGTTTGAACATTTCAAAGTTGAAGTTCCTAAAGGTCAAGCCTTATTGCGGATAGATAAATTTTTAATGGGATTTATCCAAAATGCAACCCGAAATAAAATTCAAACGGCGGCTTCAAATGGCGATATTTATGTAAATGATGTTCCTGTAAAGTCAAATTACAGAGTAAAACCTTATGATGTGGTTCGGATAATGCTTACACATCCACCTTACGAAAATACAATTTTACCTGAAAATATTCCGTTAGACATTGTTTATGAAGATGATGCACTTTTAGTAATAAATAAACCACCTAATTTTGTAGTACATCCTGGACACGGTAATTATACAGGAACTTTAGTAAACGCGCTTGCGTATCATTTTGATAATTTACCAATGAATAGTTCCGAAAGACCTGGATTAGTCCATCGTATTGATAAAGACACTTCAGGACTCTTGGTTGTTGCAAAAACTGAAGCTTCAATGACTCATTTAGCCAAACAATTTGAAGCCAAAACGACCGAACGAGAATACATTGCATTAGTTTGGGGAAATGTAAAACAAGACGAAGGAACGATAACTGGAAACATTGCCCGACATGTTAAAGACCGAATGCAAATGGCAGTGTTTGCAGATCCAGAAATAGGAAAACCAGCAATAACACATTATAAAGTATTAGAACGACTGGGTTATGTTACCTTAATTTCATGCAAATTAGAAACTGGAAGAACTCATCAAATAAGAGTTCATTTAAAACATATTGGTCATACAATTTTTAACGATGAGCGTTACGGTGGCGATTTAATTTTGAAAGGAACTACCTTTACTAAATACAAACAGTTTATAGATAACTGTTTTAAAACACTTCCTAGACAAGCACTTCACGCCAAAACACTTGGTTTTATTCATCCTGTGACGAACGAATTTATGCGTTTTGATACAACTTTACCTCAAGATTTTGCAGATTGTATTGAGAAGTGGCATAATTATTCCAAGTCGCATGAAATAGATGAAAACGACTAACTTAAAATTATCTATATCCAAAATAAATCATACATTTTATTTATAATTAAAAAACCCTCACTATTGCAGTAGTTTGAGGGTTTTATTTTTAAATTAGTATCAATTAATATTATGTAATTTATCCTGTTAGTAAGTTAAAAGAAATTATTTAGCTAAAATGATACGTATTTTATTGAGTGTCATCAATACTATTAGAATAATCATAATTGACAAAATTTAAATTGCTTTCAAAAAGGAGTTATCATTCAAGATTTTATAATTTGTTTTGACTAACAGTTCGTTTGCCTGCTCTTTTAGGGCTTTATCCACTGGAACTGTAAAAAGGTGATTGTGTTTTGTAAAAAGGATTATTTAAAATCATACATTTTTTTTACCAAAGCAAAAATTAAAAATAGTGATGCCAAACCAAAACTAATATATTTATTTGTAGCTAAATCGTTTTGAAAAAATGTAAATACAACTAAGAAACAAGAAACGGTAAGCGATAAATAATTTAATTTAAGATTTCGTTCTTTTTTCAAAAAAAGTCGTTTTATTTCTTGAGTATCAAATTCTAAAATCCTATTATCGTCTTTTAAAAAAATATGATTTTTAAATAATAATCCCATAGGATTGTAAAATTCTAATTCGTAATCTTTGGATTCAGAAGTTTGAGGTAAAATTTTAAACATATCATTATTTTTTTATTGGTTACAAAACAATTTTTTTTTTTTAAATCGTCCCAATTACTCGGGACGATTTTGAGTGTCAAATAAAACATGCGCATTATGAAAAAACAATTTTAATTTCCCCCGAAATTTACATTGTATGTAGATAAATCAGTTTTTTATATATGGCTGATTTGCAAAAAATAATTAACATTTTTTTATCAAAAAAATTTAATTAATTAAAAAAATATTTTCATCTCTTAAATCTTTTACAAATATAATCTCACAAATTAGAGTTATGTTTAAAATTCGTTCATTGCATTTTGTCTGTAGATGAAAAAACTAAAGGTGTCGATAAAAGGTGTTTTCATCGATGTTACACCAAAATAATCATAAATTATTTGGTAGAATAATGAAATTTTGGAAGAAAAATCATCAGTGAAAAAAGTGATTTGAACACATTTATTTACATAAAAATGATATCACAATAAATTGAGTCTATTTATTAATTCAGGTCTGTTTCCTCTGCTTACAGGGATTACATCTTTACCTATTAAAACACTATTATCTTCTATATCAATAATTTTTTTAGTGTTAATGATGTAGGAACGATGCACTTTTAGAAATAAATCTTTAGGTAATTTTTCCTCAATTTTTTTAAGTGTGGTGTGAACAGTATAAGTATTAGTTTCAGTTTTTATCGATATATAATCTCCTTTTGCGCTAACAAGTATCACCGTTGGAATATCAATTTTTATCAATCTGTTTGCAATATTTACATAAAACTCATTTGATTCTTCAATATCAATTTGTTTTTCATTATTACTTTTAGAATCTTTTTCACGAAGTTGTCTCGTATTTAATTTTTGTATAGCTTTATTAAATCGCTCTTCAGTAATAGGTTTAACTATATAATCAATGATGCAATCAAACTCAAAAGCTTCAAATGCAAAATTTTTATCTGATGTTATTAATATTATTTGTGGAGGATTTTTTATTGTTTTTATAAAATCGAAACCTGTAAAATCGGGCATGTGTATGTCTAGAAAAACTACATCTACTTGATTTTGATTTAGATATTTTATAGCTTGTATTGCACTTGGAAATTCTGCTTCAACTTTAATTTTAGTCTTGGAGATAACAAACTGATTTATAATAGTTCTCGCCATTAATTCATCATCAATAATTATACAATTCATTGGAAATATATTTAAAGGAAATCTACGAAATTCTGTATTGATATTATAATTTTCTCAAATGTATTTTGCATTTTATTTGTATTTTCTTTTAATTGATTTTCATATTCTTCAGCAATATAATAGCCTTTATCTAATCCTAAAATCCCTATTTTATGCTTGAGTTTATGTACACAAAAAATAGTCTGATTGTTATCATTAAGAAGAATACTGTTATAATAAGCTGTAATTTCTAGTGGCAATTCATACTTTAATACACTAATAAGTTTATCTTTTACAGATTCGTCATTTCCTGATAACTTTATAATATATTCAATATTAGGTAGTTCCATATTCTTTTGGTAATTTAACATAAAATGTTGTTCCAATTCCTATTTGGCTTTCTAACCAAATTTCTCCTTTACAGTTATCAACTATTCGCTTTACAATAGAGAGTCCAATTCCAGTTGATTTTTCATTTTGAGAAACTGATTCAAATATTTTGAATATTTATGATGATATTTTACTTCAATTCCTGTTCCATTATCTTTTATTGCAAAAATAAAATTATCTGTCTCTTCAACAAAGGATATCGTTACAAATCCGTTTATTTTATCACAATAAGTAACTGCATTGCTAATTAAATTTTGAAATAATTGTTGCATTCTAAAGCGATCTGCTTTTAAAGTTGGAAGTGTATTTTGTATGGTTACTACTATATTTTCTGGTATATGAATGATTTTTATACAATTTTGAATAATTTCATTTAGATTTAAAGTTTCTTTAACTCCAATAAGCGACCCAACTTTTGAATAGGTTAGAATTCCTTGAATTAAGTTATCCATTTTTTCAACTTTATCTTCAATTAACTCAAAATATTGCCTCGTTTTTGTGCTAAATTCTTTATCACTATCGTCTTTAATCCAGCTAATTAGAGAATGAATACTACTTAAAGGGGATTTTAAATCGTGCGAGACCATTTGAGCATATTCGTTAAGTCGTTCATTTTGTTCTGCTAATCTTATTCGAAGTTCTTCTTTTAAAAGTTCATTTTCTCTTTGGTTTGTTACGTCTTCAATAATTGCAAAATAGCGACTTACTAATCCATCTGAATCTGAAATAGGTTGTCCTGTTATTTTTGCTAAAAATGGTTGTCCTTCTTTTTTTAAATGTAAATATTCAACATCAAAAAATTCACCTGCAGCATAAGCATCCACCATTTTATAAACTTCATCTTTATTTGATAATTTATTATTTCCTATTTCTATTAACGATTTACCAATTATTTCATCTTTTAAAAAACCAGTTTGTTCCACGTAAGCATCATTACACCAAAATATTATTCCATTGAGATGCATAAAAATTACACCATTTTTATTCGCACTGGCAACTAGAGAAAGTCTATTTAATTCCTGTTTATCTAATCGTAACTCTTCTTTTTGTTTATCAATAGTTACCACTAGTGCTTTTAAATCAATATTGGTGTTTTCCTGATTTTTTAAAACTTGTAGAATTTCCATCAACGGATCATGATGAGCAAAATCGGTAATTTTCAAACAACTTTTTTCAACATCTTCCAGCGATAAAAACCAAGTTGAACCCACAAAAATATATCCTCCATCGTATTTCTCAAATTGTCCTCGCAAGGTTACCACACGAAAACCTTTAGAAGTAAAAACAACGAGTTGATTTAATAAATTAGTGAAGTTTTCAGGTTTAATTTTCTGAATAAATGGTCTAACTATTGTAAAATTATCAGTGAAAAAATCATCTTTTTGAAGTTCAGGTAACATTTTAGAAATGCTTTTACCGAAGCCTGTTAAAGCAAGGTTGTTGTCGATCAAAATGTAAAATGGAAATACCGCGTTTAATGTAGAACCATTTAGAATGAACTGCAAATCATCCATAGTTAGTTAATTCTTGTTTAAGAAATAGCAATAAAAAAATGACTTTTTATTGTACTTCTCTTAATTTTATTTACAATTAAATAGAAATTAATCGATTGCAACTCCAATATTCTATTAAAATTTTGATTTTATAGACATAATCTTCATATTTTAAGGGTTTTATAATATAACCAGCAATACCTATTTCATAACATTGTTTTACATCTTTAAAATTATTTGATGTGGTTAAAATTATTGCAGGAATACTTTTTAAATCAGTTTCTTTTTTTAAAATGATCAAAAATTCAATTCCATTTAGTTTTGGCATATTTAAATCCAGAATTATAATATTAGGCAAATTTTGTTTTAATTTTAAAAATTCTATAGCTTCTTCTCCATTCCTAACTTCCTTTATGTTATGAGGCAAATTTAAAGTTTTAATTACCCTATTGAATTTCATACTTTCAATGGTATCATCTTCAATAAAGAGAATGTTTAAAAATTCTTGCATGATATTTATTAAATAAATAATTAAGTTTATTTTTGAATAGATTTATTATTTACATCAAGTTTTATTTGTTCAGATTTTTTTGTGATGTCTCTAATAATCACATCTAACTCTGTTGCTGAAGTTAGTAAATAATCATAAATTTTAACATTATCCTCGCTATGTAAATCCTGATGTTTTATAAGGTCTATTAAACCCATTATTTTTGCAAGAGGAGCTCGAACAACGTGCGATTGAATCCAAGCAATTTCTCTAAGTTTTTCATTTTGTTTTTCTATAGCCTCGATGTAAGTAAACCGTTCGGTAATATCATTTGCTAATATAATTCTTCCTGTAGTGTCTTGAAACGGAATTGTATTGCTTCGAATATCAACATATATTACTTCACCTGTTTTCTTTTTATGCTTGTAAATTCCCTGTGAAGAAGTTGGATAATTTTGATTTAGAAGTTCTACTCTTTTCAATAATTCTGGAACATCTTCAATTGGTCTGATATCTTTAATTGTCATGCCTAGAAATTCTTGTAATGAATATCCGTAATGTTTTTCGGCAGCAACATTTACATTTAAAAACCGTAGCGTTTCTGCATCATAAACCCACATTGGCAATGGACTTAGATGAAATAAATCGCTATAGCGTTTTTCTGAATCTTCAAGTTGTATGAGTGTCCTTTTCCGTTCAATATTATATAAAATGCTTTTATATAAAGACGAGGCATCTAGTTCATCTTTTATTAAATAATCTGAAACTCCTAATGATAGTGATTTTGCTCCAAAACCAATATCTGCATATCCTGTTAAAACAATTATGGGCATTTCATGACAAAGTGGAACTATTTCATTAATAAGTTCCTCACCACTTTTATCTGGTAAAGCTAAATCGAGTAAAACTATATCATACTTATTTTGGTTATCAATTAAAGAAGTTTTAGTCTCCTTAAAATTTTTTGCCCGAGTAATTTGACTTGACAAAAATCGTTCTTGTAGATAATCTTCAATAAGAGTGAAATCGCCTATATTATCTTCTACAACCAGTATCTTATATTTCTTATTATCTAAAAATTTATTCATAATCTTATCTTAAATTGGATTAATGATGCTAATCCAAAAGTTCTCAATTTTAGTAACTGTTTCGATAAATTCGTCTACTTCAACGGGTTTGGTAATAAAAAAATTTGCCTGATTTTTATTAGCCAATAGTATATCTTTCTCTGAACAAGAGGTAGTCAGCATAATCACTGGGATTTGCTTAAAATTTTCATTCGATTTAATATATTCCAGAACTTCATGACCATTTTTTTTAGGCAAATTAATATCTAATAATATAAGATCGGGCAGTATGGCATTTGAAAAATTATTTTGCTTGTTTAAATAATCAATAGCTTCAATTCCATCTTTGGCAATGCTAATTTTATTGAAAATTTTTCGTTCAGACAAGGCTTCAGTTGTGAGTAAAATATCACCTTCATTATCCTCAACTAATAATATATGTATTGACTTCATTATTTTTTTATTGAATTTTTTGGAATAGTAAAGTAAAATGTACTTCCTGCTCCAAGTTTAGATTCGACCCATATTTTTCCCCCTAAATTCTCTATTATTTTTTTGGTGATGGCTAAACCTATTCCAGTTCCAGAGTAATCGTCTTTATTGTGTAACCGCTGAAAAATTATAAATATTTTTTCAAAATATTCTTTGTCAATTCCAATACCATTATCTTTTATAATAAATTTCCATTCGGATGCTGTTTCTTTAAAGCTAATATTAATTATTGGAGCAATCTCTTGATTAGAATATTTAAGAAAATTACTTATTAAATTTTGAAATATTTGTTTAAAAGGAGTTGCAAAAGTTAATAATGTAGGTAGATGAGTATGATTGATAATGGCTTTTTTCTCTTCAATTTGTCTTCCATAAAGTATTTTTATTTCGGTTATAATATCGTTTAAATTTAATTCTTCTAGTTTATTTTTATTTTTTCCTACACGAGATAACTCTAGTATGTCTAATATAATTTGGCGCATTCTTCTGGCACCATCTACAGCAAAATAGATGTATTGTTTTCCTTTTTCGTCTAATATTTTGTCGTATCTTTTTTCTAACTGTGTTAAAAAACCAGTAATCATTCGCAGTGGTTCTTGTAAATCGTGCGAGGCTACGTAGGCAAACTGCTCTAATTCTTCATTTGAAATTGCTAATTTTTTTATGTTAAGTTCTAGCGAT
>JACMPO010000101.1 GCA_014377455.1 Flavobacterium sp. | reverse complement strand
TATCCTATACTAACCACTAGCTTATCCTATAATAACCACTAGCTTATCCTATAATAACCACTAGCTTATCCTATAATAACCACTAGCTTATCCTATAATAACTACTAGCTTATCCTATACTAACCACTAGCTTATCCTATAATAACTACTAGCTTATCCTATAATAACCACTAGCTTATCCTATAATAACCAGTACTTCATCCTAGTTATTATAGGAGCTTTACCTATAAAAAAATTAAATATAGCTGTACTGTTTTTGCAACTTTTTTAGATGCAGTAAATGTTGCTTCAATTGTAATTATTATTTCTATATGTTTTGAAATGGGAAGAGAAACGATAGTCGATTGGCGGACTATTTTAATCGTCATTCTAAGTATTCTTACAACATTTAATTACATAAAAATAAATAGTGTATTTATTGTTTTAGGAGGTTCCATAATGGGGTACCTTTTATACTGTATATAACAATAGTGCCATCAGATGAACACTGCAGCTAACTCCTTTTACCCTTGCTCTAAATAGCACAGATTCCAAATCGTTCCCTGCACACAGTTTCAATAATTAACAATAATTAGATACTCCAAATCGTAATCCTATATTTAAACTCAAAATCCTAACATTAAATTTACAATAGAAAAAAAAGTTAACAAAAACTTTACATAATCTTAATTTTTAAAAACTTTGCTTTGATAATTGAATTCTAATTTTGCAAAAAAAATTTAACTCAAATTATTCTAGTCTTATGAAAGCAAAAAAAATAGTCCTGTTCCTAGCGTTTATTTTTTCTTCTTTTTTCATGTCGGGTCAAATTACAACTTCTTCCCTTTCGGGTAAAGTGGTAAACATAAATCTACCCGTTTCTAACGCCAAAATCGTGTTGTTGCACTTGCCAACAAACTCTGTTTTTAAAGCAACGTCAAACAAATCGGGCGAATTCAGCTTTGAAAACCTTCCTGTTGGCGGACCGTACAAAATTTCGGTTACTGCCGATAATTTTAAGGCATACGAAAACAGCACTGTACAACTGTCGCTTGGTGATAACGACATTCCAAACATTCTGTTAGAATCTAATGACAGTGTGTTGCAAGAAGTGGTAGTGACCGGAAAAAATGCAACTAAAGCAGGCGCTGGAAGTAATTTTGGTCAAAAACAAATTAACAGTTTACCAAACATCAGCCGAGGCATTCAAGATGTTACCAAACTTACTCCACAAAGTTCAAACAATTCGTTTGCAGGAACTAACTTTAGATACAATAATGTTACCATAGACGGTTCTATAAATAATGATGCCATTGGTTTTAGTCCGTCACTTGGTGGTCAGTCGGGAACTTCAGGGATGCCAGGAAGCAGTACCCGTTCCAACTCTATAAGTCTTGATGCCATTCAAGACATTCAAGTGTACATCGCTCCTTATGATGTTAAATTAGGGAATTTCCTTGGTGGAAGTGTTAATGCGGTAACCAGAAGTGGGTCTAACAAAGTTACGGGTTCGGTATATACTTATGGTCGAAACGGTAGCATTACTGGTAGAAACAATGCCGGTGATGGAAGCAAAATTCCAGCAACCTTTGGCGATTTCCAAAACGGATTTAGAGTGGGTTTTCCTATTGTGAAAGATAAATTATTCTTTTTTACCAATGGCGAAATTGCCGAGCGTAACGATCCCCTATTTTACAATGGTGGTGACCAAGGTTCGTTAATCGATGCTACCACAGCACAAACCCTTACCGATTTTGTGAAAACCAAATATGGTTTTGATCTGGGAACGTACGATGCATATACCAACTATGCAAAATCCAAAAAGATTTTCAATAAAATAGATTGGAAAATAAATGCTAACAACTCGCTTTCGGTTCGAAATAATATCGTGTTTTCAGAAGCTTCTAACTTGGAACGTGATGCTGCAAATTTCCGTTTTTCAAGCATTGATTATATACAGAAAAACGTATCTAACAGTACCGTTTTAGAATTTAAGAGTCATTTTGGTCTTAACTTTTCCAATGATTTAGTCGTAGGATATTCTACCATTAAAGATTACCGCGAACCAAAATCGGGTAACATTTTATTTCCTCAAGTGGAAATAGGATACAATGGTGGAACACTACTTTTTGGTAACGATCGAGAGGCTACTGTTTTTAACATGAAGCAAAACACTACCGAAATTACTGATAATTTAACCTATAAATCAGGAAATCATACCTTCTTGTTAGGAACCCACAACGAGTTTTACGATATCAATTATGGTTTTGTAAACTCCTTAAATGGTCGTGTTGCCTATTCGTCTTTAAATAACTTTTACAACGGTTTGCCTAGTAGAGTTCGTGGTTCTTATGCGAATGACGGTGCAAGTCGTGATGATATTTTTAATAATCCCTACGCCAAGTTTAAAGTAAATTTATACAGTGCTTACTTGCAAGATGAAATTAAAGTGGGTTCAAAATTAAAAATTACTCCAGGTGTCAGAATTGATTATACCGACATGCCATCGAAACCACAATTAAGCAATCAGGCAATTAGTTCGCCACAAGATCCAAACTACGGAACAACCTATGCATATACTCCTGTGAGCCAAATAAAAAATAATTTTTTTGGATCGGCTTTAATATCGCCTAGATTTGGATTTAGTTATGATGTTAACGGAGACAAATCAGTAATCATACGTGGTGGAAGCGGTATATTTACAGGAAGAATACCTTTTGCGTGGTTAGGATATGCCTTTTATAATGATGGTGTGGGTTACGGAAGTTATGACGTAAAACCTACGGCATCGAGCAACATTGGCGATCCATTAGCGCAAGGCGGACAAACTTATGCTTTTGCAAATGGTCAAGCCAACAGAACGCAAATAGATTTGATAGATAACAAATTTAAAATGCCACAAATTTCTAGAAACTCGCTAGCTGTAGATTTTACAATAAAAGGATATAAAGTTACTTTTGAAGGAATCTACACTAAGGTTATTAGAGATTTAAAGTTCCAACAAATAAATCTTGAAGATAAAGTAAGCTATTTCACGTATGATGTTAACCACGAAATGCCAATTTACAGCGGTAATAAAATTAACAATAATCTTTCCAATGCTTATTTGCTTTCTAACACCAACCAAGGTTACCGTTACAGTTTAACAGCACAAGTATCTAAGACGTATAATTTTGGTTTAAATTTTATGGTGGCATATACTTTTGGTCAATCTAAAGACATCACTAATGGAATTAGAAACTCCATGGAAAGTAACTGGCAATTAAACCAGTCGTTAACACCAAACGATCCAAAACTTGCCTATTCAAACTTTGATGTAAAACATCGTTTTGTAAGTAATTTAGGTTATGCTATAAACCTTACCAAAAACAATACCTTATCGGCTAACGTTTATTTCAATGCACAATCTGGAAATACATTTACTTGGGGATATGTAAACTCCACCATTGCAAATGATCCGCAAGCTGCAGGATTAGCATTCATCCCTAAAGATTATGCCCAAACGTTATCGTTTATGAAAGACATTACGGGTGCTGGAGGAGTTATCATTAAAAGTGCAGCACAACAAGCTACCGAATATGAACAATTTATTCAAAGCAATGATTATCTAAGTTCACGAAGAGGTCAATTTACAGAAAGGAATGGTGACAGAACACCGTGGAATATTCAAGCAGACATGAGAGTTATGGATGAATTTAAATTTAAAGTTAAAAATTCAATTCATTCTATTCAAATCTCTTTTAGTGTTATCAATGTTGGAAACTTATTGAATAAAGATTGGGGACGAAGCTATTTTGTTCCAAATACCTTTAATTCTACAGCGAGTTTAGGACTTACTAAAGTTGGAAATGTGGCAGCAGGAAATCCAAATGCAGGCGATCCGTTATACAACTATTCAACTCCTAAAACAAAACCATATACTGTAGACCAATTTGCATCTCGTTTTCAAGGTCAACTTGGATTTAGATATTCGTTTTAGTGATAATATAATTCCAGTTTTATAAAATAAAACCGCTCGTAGTTTATACTACGGGCGGTTTTTTTTGTATAAGTTAAGCTGGTAGTTCTAAATAATTATCTTGTAAATAGTAAAACTGAGTGTTGTAAAAACCATAAAATGACCTACAATTTTAAGCACTAAAATGTTAATAATAATTTAAACTTTTTCACATCTCAAGTCTACTTACTTAATTTTGCCCTTTATCAATTAAACAATTGTTTAACTCTTTGTATATGAAATTAAAAACGCTACTCATTATAATTGTTCTAATATCAATTGGTGGACTAATTTTTTATCGCATTTCTAAAAACTCCGAAGGTGGCGAAGGCGAAAAATCAAAAGGAGATAAAAAACCAGCTACTTCCGTGAGCGCAATGGTTGTAAAATCACAAGTTTTTAATGATAATTTATCATTATCAGGTTCCATCGAAGCAAATGAACAAGTCGAAATTCACAGCGAAACATCTGGCATTGTAGAAAGTATAAATTTTCAAGAAGGAAGCAACGTATCTAAAGGACAATTACTTTTTAAGGTAAATGATATTGAATTGCGAGCACAACTGAATCAAGCTCGAACTAAAGAAAATTTAGCATCAGAAAATGAGCGACGTGCCAAATTACTTCTCCAAAAGGAAGCGATAAGCCAAGAAGAATATGACATTGCCAGCGCCGATTTTATATCTGCCAAAGCACAAAGCCAACTTATAAGTGCTCAAATTTCAAAAACATCAGTAAAAGCACCATTCTCTGGTAGAATTGGTTTGCGCAATATTTCACCAGGAACTTATATTACTCCAGCAGTTTTAGTGGCAAACTTGGTAAACATAAATCAGTTAAAAATTACCTTTTCGATTCCCGAAAAATATGCAAGTCAGGTAAAAATTAATTCTAATATTAGTTTTGAAGTCACAGGTTCAACCGAAAAATTTGTTGCTAAAATTTATGCTATCGAACCCAGCATAGAAGTAAACACGCGAACATTGCAAGTAAAAGCAATTACGCAAAACAATAATGGGAAAATTTTTCCGGGAACTTTTGCATCGATTATTTTACCCCTTACACAAATAAACGATGCCATTATTATCCCAACAGAAGCCATTGTTCCTGTTCAAAGTGGTAAAAAAGTATATGTTGCAAATAATGGTGTTGCTAAAGAAGTTGCTGTTGAAACTTCGTCCCGAACGGAGTCCTCTGTTTTGGTACTTTCTGGTTTAAAAGTGGGCGATACTTTAATCACATCGGGCGTAATGTCTTTAAAAGATGAGGCACCAATTAAATTGAAAATTAAAAATTAAACATACCCACGTTTCTAATTTGTAATTCTTAACCTAACAAAATGAGTTTATCTACATTAAGTATAAAAAGACCTGTTTTAACCATAGTTCTCAATTTGCTAATCATTTTGTTTGGAATTCTTGGTTATACTTTCCTTGGTGTGCGCGAATTTCCTTCTATTGATCCGGCTCAAATTACAATTCGTACGGATTACGCTGGAGCAAACTCGGATATTATTGAATCACAAATTACTGAACCCATCGAGAAATCTATAAATTCTATTGATGGAATTAAAAATATTACCTCCTCGAGTGTACAAGGTACAAGTACTATTACCGTCGAATTTAACTTAGATAAAGATTTAGAAACTGCAGCAAATGACGTTCGAGATAAAGTAGCCATTGCAGCACGAAGTTTACCTAAAGATTTAGATGCACCACCTGTAGTTTCAAAAGCTGATGCAAATGGAAACGCCATCATTTCCATGACCATTCAAAGTGATTCCCGAACACAGTTAGAATTAAGTGATTTAGCCGAAAACACCATCGAACCTCAAATAGAAACTATTCTTGGCGTTAGTGGCGTTCAAATTTGGGGACAAAAAAAGTATGCAATGCGTCTTTGGATTGATCCAGTAAAATTAGCCTCGTTTGGTTGCACTGTTTCTGATGTTAAAACTGCTTTAAACAGTCAAAGTGTTGAATTACCATCGGGAAAACTTACAGGAAATAATACCGAACTTACAGTAAAAACCATTGGAAACCTTTCAAAACCAGAAGAATTTAACAACATAATTGTAAAAACAGAAGGCGACAAAATAGTCCGGTTTAGTGATATTGGTTCGGCAGATTTGGGACCCGAAGTTATAGAGACTAATATGACTCAATCTGGAGTACCACTTGTAGCCGTTGCTATTGTACCACTTCCCGGAGCTAATTATCTGGATATATCTAAAGAGTTCTATAAAAAATTTGAAAAACTTAAAAAAGATTTACCTAAAGATATCAAGCTAAACATCGCTATTGACGATACCGTTTTTGTAAAAAAATCAGTTACAGAAGTAGCTGAAACCATTTTGCTTTCACTGGTTTTGGTAATATTAATTATTTATTTATTTTTTAGAGATTGGGCAATTGCCTTCCGACCATTAATAGATATTCCCGTATCGTTAATAGCGACATTCTTCATCATGTGGCTTTTTGGCTTCTCTATAAATGTACTTACGTTGCTGGCAATCGTGCTTGCAACAGGGTTAGTTGTAGACGACGGAATTGTAGTTACCGAAAATATTTTTAAGAAAGTTGAAGATGGAATGTCACCTATTGAAGCTGCTATAAAAGGTTCAAACGAGATATTTTTTGCAGTAATTTCGATTTCCATAACACTTGCTGCTGTTTTTTTACCCGTAATTTTTCTTCAAGGATTTGTAGGACGCTTATTTAGAGAGTTTGGAGTCGTTATTGGTGCAGCTGTTTTAGTTTCAGCTTTTGTTTCCTTAACCTTAACCCCAATGTTAAATGCCTATTTAATGAAAGGTGGCGTTCAAAAAAAGACCAAATTCTATAATTTAACCGAACCATATTTTATTAAACTTAACAAAGGATATGCCTCGTCTTTAGGAAATTTTATGAAACGAAAATGGGTGAGTTTCCCTATTTTAATTGCTTGTTTTGGTTTAATTTATTTGTTCTTTTCAATTATAAAAAAAGAAACTGCACCTTACGATGACCGAAGTGGATTCCTAATGAGCATAAACACAGCCGAAGGTTCATCTTACGATTATACCGATCGTTTTATGCAAGAAGTCTCACAATTAATAGACGATTCAATACCAGAAAAACGAGTAAGTTTAGTAATTACAGCTCCAGGTTTTAATGCTTCGGCAACCAATAGTGGTAGAATTAGAGTATCATTGGTTGAATCTGAAAACCGAAAGAAATCGCAAAAAGAAATCGCTGAAAATTTAACCAAATGGACTAAAAAATATGCTGATGCTAAAACTACTGTTTTAGAACAGCCTACAATTGCCGTAAATAAAAGAGGTGGTTTGCCAATACAATACATCATTCAAGCACAAAATTTTGAAAAACTACAACAAAAAATACCTCAATTTATGGATGAAGTTGCAAAAGATCCAACATTTGCTATCTCCGATGTGAATTTAAAATTTAATAAACCCGAAATAAATGTAACTATAGATAGAGCTAAAGCCGAAAGTTTAGGTATTTCAGTTTTAGATATTGCTCAAACTTTACAACTTTCTTTAAGCGGTCAAAGATTTGGATACTTTCTCAAAAATGGTCGCCAATATCAAGTTATTGGACAATTTGAAGAAAAAGATCGATCAAAACCGCTTGATTTAACCTCTATTTTTGTGAGAAACAAAACGGGACAATTAATCCAAATGGATAATGTGGTAAAAATATCTGAAAAAAGTAATCCACCACAATTGTATCATAATAACCGAATGACAAGCGCCACAGTAATGGCTGGATTGTCACCCGGAAAAACAATAGGTGATGGTATTGAAGCTATGAATAAAATAAAAGCAAAAGTGCTAGATGACACCTTCACAACAGACTTAGGTGGCGAATCGCGGGATTTTGAGGAAAGTAGTTCAAACACTTCGTTTGCATTTGGATTGGCTTTACTATTGATATATTTAATTCTAGCAGCACAATTTGAAAGTTTTATTGACCCATTTATAATTATATTAACAGTTCCTATGGCAGTTGCAGGAGCATTATTTTCGTTATGGTTGTTTGGACAAACTTGGAATATTTTTAGTCAAATTGGAACTATTATGCTCATTGGGTTAGTAACAAAAAACGGAATATTAATAGTGGAATTTGCAAATCAGTTGCGCGAACAAGGAAAACCAAAATATGACGCTATTCTGGAAGCCGCAGAATCTCGTTTACGTCCCATTTTAATGACAAGTTTAGCGATAGCTTTAGGTGCACTTCCTATAGCACTATCGCTTGGTGCTGCCGCAAAAAGTAGAATTGGAATGGGAGTTGTAATTGTTGGTGGCACAATTTTCTCTTTAATACTTACATTATTTGTTATTCCATCCATTTATTTTTTGTGGTCCAAAACTAGAAAGCACTATCCTGAATTTGATAATTTAGAAGCGTTTGAAAATAAATAAGTTCCCAAATTATATGAAAAAATCAGTATTCCAATTAATTATTATCATTCTAATAGCATTTCAAACGCAAGCACAAGAAGTTTTGAAACTAGAAGAAGCTGTGAAAATTGCATTACAAAATAATTATGATATTCAAATAGCATCCAATAATTTAAAAATAGATAATGCTAATTCTAGTGCCGGAAATGCTGGAATGTTACCCAATATAACTGCCAATATAGTTAACACAAATAGTTTACAAAACATTACCCAAACTCAATCTGATGGTACACAAAAATCATTGAATGGAGCTAAAAATTTAAGTTTAAACTATGGTGTAAATTTAGGTTGGACAGTTTTTGACGGGTTAAAAATGTTTGCTAAAAGAGAGCAATTAAAAGTGTTAGAGCAACAAGGTGAAGCAAATTTAAAACTTACTATTTTTTCGAAAATAAGCGACGTGTACACCACTTATTTCGATTTGGTCCAGCAACAGCAACAATTGGTGGCATTAGATTCTACTTTAAAATTATCAACCCAACGATTAAAAAGAGCTCAAAACCGATTTAATATTGGAAAAGCATCTAAACTTGAAGTTTTAAATGCACAAGTCGATTTAAATACCGACTCAAGTTTACAATTATCTCAATTAAATAGCTATCGAAACACAAAAACTCATTTAAATGAAATAATTGCCAGAGATTCATCAATTGACTTTATGGTAGAAGCTGAATCTCCTTCGGAAGAATTGCTTAAATTAGAGGATTTGAAAACATTAGCACGAAAACAAAATCCGCAATTACAATCGCAAATTTTAGCCAAAAAAAGTTCTGATTTACAATTAAAACAAATAAAATCAGGTCGATATCCTACACTTATAATAAACTCTGGATACAATATTAACCGAACAGAAGCTTCACTTGGTTTCATCACACAATCGCAAGGTCAAGGATTTACTTATGGTTTTTCTGCTTCTGTACCTATTTTTAATGGTTTTTATCAATCAAGGAATGAAAAAATTGCAAAACTTCAAGTTGAAAATTCGGCAATCGTTGTTAAACAACAAGAAGAAACTCTTGACTCTCAATTAAATAGTACTTTTCAGAGTTATCAAACAAATTTACAATTAACTAATGTTGAAAAAAACAATTTAGAAATTGCAAAGCAAAATTTAGATATTACCTTATCTAAATTCAAAATCGGTACCATCACTCCTATCGATTATCGTACCGCACAATTAAATTATGTTAATGCTTTGGTTCGATACAGTAATGCTCAGTTCCAAACTAAATTGAACGAAATTACTTTAAAAGAACTGGCAGGAAGTCTCAAATTATAAATGAAATTAGGTTATTGAATTAATTTTGTTGAGTTTTTCATATATTTGAAAATAAAATCTACCTATTGACTGTTGTTTCAAGAATCAAACTTGATTTGATTTTCAATTAAATTTATTGTTATAAAACCTCAAATAACCTACTGACATAATAAAATTAAAATCGGATGAAACTGGAACCAATGAAAGCGATTAGGATTTATCCTAATGAGGAGTTTAGAGAAATTACTGTTGAACATAAACTCAAATTACGCTACGCAATTTCTAACAAAGGACGATTAATAAGCTTTGTTGATGACATGAAATTTGGTCGTGAATTAAAAGGTGGCAAAGCCGATGGATACAAGATTTTTAAATACAAGGTTTTTAAAGATGGAAAAATATTTAACAAACACGTATTTTTTTCAAAACTAATAGCAGCGTTTTTTGTACCTAAAACTTCTGAAAATCAAACTTTTGTATTGCATTTAGATAGAAAACGAGACAATGATGATTACCGAAATTTAAAATGGGCAACACGTGAAGAAATGATTGATTTTTCAAACAAAAGTCCAAACGTGATCAATGCTCGAAAAAAATTAATAGAGCATAATTTAAATGCAAACGGCAGAAAACTAACAGTTACTAAAGTTATGGTAATTAAGAAAATTTTGGCCAAAGCAGAACAAAAAACACGTTTAAAGATGATTGCAAAACAATTTGGAGTGAGCGAAATGCAAATAAGAAGAATAAAAAGTGGTGAAAACTGGGGACATGTAAAAGTGTAGCCTTGCAAAAATTTATTTAAATAAAGTGATTTAATAATAAATTAAAAAAACCTTGATTTTAGTTAATCAAGGTTTTTTATCAGTAATTAATTAGATATTTACACTTTCAAACTCGAACCACGAATTATTTTTCCATTACCTGTTTCTTTAAATTTAGAGATAAAAATAATTTTTTTCGGTTTTTCATATTTATCTAAACAATCGAAAATCGATTTGTCAATTTGATAAGCAGTACCTTCAATTACAAGAATAACTTTTTCTCCTAGTTCTTTATCTTCAACAGAAGAAATAAAATAACGTTGTTCAATTTTTCCTGCTAATTTTTCTTCAATTTGTTCTGGTATCAATTTAATTCCACCGCTATTGATTACATTATCTATTCTTCCTAAAAATATAAATTGATTTTCATTAACTAATTCAACAATATCATTAGTTTCAATTACTTCTTCACTTATTCTTGGCGCATGAATTACTAAACAGTTTTGATCATCATAGGAAATAGTGACATTTGGTAAAACTGTAAAAGCTTTCTCTCCTACTCTTTTAGCTGCAATATGCGAAATGGTTTCGGTCATACCATAGGTTTCATAAATTTGAGTTGATAACTTCATCAACTGTTTTTCTAATGTTGCATTAATTTTTGCACCACCTACGATGAGTTTTTTAACCCTTTTGAGTTCATTTATAGAGTTTTGAGCTTGAAACGGAACCATTGCTGCGAAATCGTAGTCATATTCATTATGTAACATCGGATTTAAACTTGGAGCAACAAACTCTAAATCCAATCCTAAAATCATGGCACGAACAAGCATCATTTTTCCAGCTACATATTTCACAGGAAGGCAATGCAATGCTTTATTACCAGCTACCAATTCAAAAAAGTCACCTGTAGCTAAAGCAGAATTCACCATGGCTTGTTTATCAACACGAATTGTTTTTGGAATTCCTGTAGAACCTGAAGTGTGCATTTCGATATAGGACTTTGGGTCAAACCAATCCAATAAAAAATCGCCTACTGGTTTTTCAAAATCTTCACCCTCTTTTATAAAACTGTAGGCTACACGGCATAAATCTTCTCTGTTTAAATGAAAACCATTTAATTTAAATAAATTGTGCACATTTTCGTATGTGGGATTACTCATTATTATCTATTGTTAAAATATTATTTGAATTTATGGTACCTGTAAGTTTTTCTTTCCAATTCGTCCAGCCATATTTTTTACTAAAAATAAAAAGTAAAAGTGGAAATATTACAAAAACTGGCAGTAAAACTTCATATCCAGCAATAGGATTTGAAACATCACGTAAAATAGCATTTGTTTGAAAAACAGACCAATCGGAAGTTACTAGTAAGGCTCCAATCAAGTTATTAGCGGCATGAAATCCTAACGAGAGTTCCAATCCTTCATCCATTAATGCTACTATTCCTAAAAAAAATCCTGTCCCAATGTAATAAACCATTATAATGTATCCCATTTTTTCAACTTCTGGATTAGCAATATGCATACCTCCAAAAATGACAGAAGTCATTACCAGAGGAAACCACTTATTTTTAGATAAATTTCCAAATCCTTGCATTAAATAACCGCGAAAAACGTATTCTTCTGTACTAGTTTGAATTGGGATAAACAGAGTTGCCACAACAAATAAAATGAAAAATGGTATTAAATGAAAATTAAAAACATAATCTTTAGGATTCATATAATATTCCATGTAAGTAAAAATAACACTCAAAACAGACCAAATTAAAAACGAAAATAAAATTCGATTCCAATCTACTTTGGGTCGTGAAGTAGTTAGGGATAAAAAAGTTTGTTTATGATATTTTACAACTATAAAATATAATGCAAAAAGTCCAAAAGCAAAAGATATTAACACTAAAAAAAGAGTCAAATTTGAATCTAAGTAACTCATAACTTGATTTTGACTCGCAGGAAAAGGAGTTCCGCTTAAAACAGATTTAATCGCAATGGCTACTAACAAAGGAATTGTCCCTAATTGAGAAGCAATAAAAGTTAGTAGAGAACCAAGCAAATATTTTCCAAACTTATTGTCTTTTTTAAATCCTTGCTCTACAAACATTTCCTTTTTTTTATTTACGAATGTACATTTTTAATTGTGAATAGCCAAAATTACAGTTAATTTTTGTTTGTTTAAAGATGTTAAGCAACTAATAATTTTTATTAAAATGATTCTTTTAACAATCCTTTGGGAAAAGACATTTAAACGTTTGTTTAGTTTTGTGGTCGAATTAAAAAAATTAAAATATAATCCATGAAAAAAATTAAATTAATTCCAACATTTTGTTTTTTAATAGCAACTATGTTAAGCTATTCTCAAGATGTTTCTAATAAAATAAAAGTAAAAATTACCGGAAAAATTGTAGAAAAAGGAAGTAATCAACCTCTTGAATATGCTACAATATCTTTAGTTAATACAAAGAATCCAAAAATAATTACAGGATCAATAACAAACGATAAAGGAGAATTTAGTGTAGATGCAATTCCAGGTGTTTATAATATTAAAGCTGAATTTATTTCATTTAAATCTCTGGTAATTAATAACAAAACATTTAAGGAAGATACTAATATTGGTTCTATTTCTTTAGAATCGGATGCTACACAATTAAATGAAGTAGTAATTAAAACCGAAAAAGCAGCTGTTGAAATTAAATTAGATAAAAAAATCTACAATGTGGGTCAAGATGCCACAGCAAAGGGAGGAACTGCGAGCGATGTTTTAGATAATGTTCCCTCCGTTACGGTAGATGGAGATGGAAATGTAAGTTTGCGAGGGAATGATAATGTTAAAATTTTAATTGACGGTAGACCATCAAATGCAATAAATATTGCCGATGCACTTAAAACAATTTCGGCAGATGCTTTAGATAAAGTTGAAGTAATTACAAATCCATCAGCCAGATATGAAGCCGAAGGTGGAGCTGGAATAATAAATATTATACTAAAAAAGGGGAAAAATCAGGGATTAAATGGAGTTTTTATAGGCACTGCCGGAGATCCTAGGAATTATGCAATTAATGGAACTGTTAATTTTAAAAGTCAAAATTTTAATCTTTTTAGTGGTTTAGGATATAATGACACAAAAAATCCTGGAAAATCACTAACAAATTCCGATTATTTAAATCCTGATGGGTCAATTTATAAATCGATTAACGAACGATTAGATCGAATTAGAGGTCGAAAAGGATTAAATTATAGTTTCGGTGTTGATTGGTATTTAGATAAATCGCTAACATGGACTAACGCATTTAACTATAGAAAAAATGATGGCAGTAATCCTGAATATAACGTTTTGTATAACTATGAACCCAACAATACTTTTGTTCAAAACAGAAATAATGATCAATTTACAAGAACAAGCGATATAGAATATACTTCAAATTTGACTAAAAAATTCAAAAAAGATGGACATAAATTAACTTTTGACTTTGCTGTTACTAAAAATTTTGATAATGATTTATCTACAATAACAAATTCCTATTCAGGTTCTTTAAATAATTCTACCACAGAATCAGTTGTGAATTTAGAAACCCAAAACAGAAATTTATTACAAACCGATTACGTTCTTCCACTAGGAAAAAATAGTCAGTTTGAGGCAGGATACAAAGGTGACTTTAATGAACTCTT
The DNA here is from genome assembly GCA_014377455.1 of Flavobacterium sp. Classification (GTDB taxonomy): domain Bacteria; phylum Bacteroidota; class Bacteroidia; order Flavobacteriales; family Flavobacteriaceae; genus Flavobacterium. The sequence goes on along the minus strand of JACMPO010000101.1, from coordinate 23,500 downwards.
AGTAGATTACAGAGTTGGAAGTATTGATGCAACTGGAAACTACACGCCTTACCCAACTTATACCAATGTTTTTCAATACAAGGAAAAAATAAATGCAGTTTACTCACAATTTGGTTCGAAAATTTCAAAATTTTCTTATTTATTAGGAATGAGATATGAAGATACTAATTTAAATATCAATTTATTATCCACAAGTAACTACAATAATAAAAAATATAATAATTTCTTTCCAAGCGCTTTTTTAACTTATGAAATAAGCGATGAAAGTTCATTATCACTAAATTACAGTAAACGGATTTCAAGACCTAGAAATCGTTTTATCTCGCCATTTTCAAACTACAGTAGTAATATTAATATTTTTCAGGGAAATCCAGATATAAATCCGTCGTTTACAGATGCAATTGATTTAGGATATTTAAAACGTTGGAAAAAACTTACTTTAACTACATCAGTTTATTATAATAAAACTAAAAATGTCTTTCAGTTTATTAGACGTCCAAATGGAGAAACTGTCTCAGCAATTGTAAATGGACAAGTTGTAGACACGCCAGTTTATTTATCAACACCAGTAAATTTAGATAAAGATGACAGAATAGGATTTGAATTAAATTTAAACTACACTCCAGTAAAATGGTGGAAACTAAATGGAAGTTTTAACTTTTTTCAAAGTAAAGTTAAAGGAACCTATCAATATATCTTAAATGGAACTACAGATGTAATTACCAAAGACGGTAGTGCAAATGCTACAAGTTATTTCACTAAATTTTCATCAAGAATTACTTTGCCTTACAAAATAGATTGGCAAACAAATGGAACATATAATGCACCTCAAAATAATTCACAAGGAAAATCATTAGGTGTTTATGGCGTGAATATGGCTTTTAGCAAAGATATCTTGAAAGATAAAGCTACAATATCTTTAAATATAAGCGATTTATTTAATTCCAGAAAAAGAATAAATCAAACCAATTTACCAACTTTAAATTCTTATAGTGAAAATCAGTTTCGTGTGAGACAGATAAATTTTTCTTTTACTTATAGATTTAATAAACAAAAAAGCGATAAAGAAAAAGCCAATAAAAAACAAAATCCCGATGGAAATGATGGTGGAGATTTTCCAGGATAACCAAAATTAAATCAAAAAAAAAGGTACTCAATTTAAAACTGAGTACCTTTTTTGTGTTTTAAACAAAACTATTTAGCTTGTTCTAATTCTTTTTTTGCTTTTTTCTCTTTATATAATTCAAATAATGCACCGCCAATCCAATATGGTACAAAATGGACTAAAAAAATCATGAGCCAAAAACCAATTGTCAATATAGTTAAAAAAGCTAAAAAACCAAGATATTGTGAAAACTCGAACATAGTTTTAAATATTAATTTCTTTAGCAAAAGTAAAATATATAATTAAAGTAAACAAATATTTTTTTAAAAGTTGTTTAGTCATTATTTTTGTTTCAAATACGGTTTTATCAAAATCAAAAGAAATAATTCTTAATTAAAAAAATGGAATATAGAATAGAAAAAGACACAATGGGCGAAGTTAAAGTTCCTGCAGATAAATATTGGGGCGCACAAACAGAACGTTCTAGAAATAATTTTAAAATTGGTCCAACAGGTTCGATGCCAAAAGAAATCATAAATGGTTTTGCTTATTTAAAAAAAGCTGCTGCTTATGCAAATCATGAATTAGGAGTATTATCAATTGAAAAACGTGATGCAATTGCTCAAGTTTGCGAGGAAATTCTTGATGGAAAACTAGATGACCAGTTTCCATTAGTAATTTGGCAAACAGGTTCTGGAACTCAAAGCAACATGAATGTTAATGAGGTAATTTCAAACAGAGCTCAAGTTTTAGCAGGTTTTAAAATAGGTGAAGGTGAAGCAGTTGTAAAAGCTAATGATGATGCTAATAAATCACAATCCTCAAATGATACCTTTCCTACTGGAATGCACATTGCTTGTTATAAATCGGTTATTGAAAATACCATTCCAGGAATTGAAAAACTTCGAGATACATTAAATGCAAAAGCTATTGAATTTAAGAATGTTGTAAAAATTGGAAGAACCCATTTAATGGATGCAACACCATTAACTTTAGGTCAAGAAATTTCTGGGTATGTAGCACAATTAAATTACGGATTAAAAGCATTAAAAAATACATTATTACATTTATCAGAAGTTGCTCTTGGAGGAACAGCCGTTGGAACTGGACTAAATACACCAGATAGTTATGATGTAAAAGTAGCGTCGTACATTGCTGAATTTACCAATTTACCTTTTGTAACAGCACCAAATAAATTTGAAGCATTGGCTTCACACGATGCTATTGTAGAAAGTCATGGCGCTTTAAAACAAATTGCTGTTTCCTTAAATAAAATTGCTAATGATGTTAGAATGTTAGCTTCTGGACCACGATCTGGAATTGGGGAACTAATTATTCCAGAAAACGAACCTGGTTCTTCAATTATGCCTGGGAAAGTGAATCCAACTCAATGTGAAGCGTTAACTATGGTTTGTGCACAAGTAATTGGAAATGATGTTGCAATATCAGTTGGAGGAATGCAAGGTCATTATGAACTAAATGTTTTTAAACCAGTGATGGCTGCAAACTTCTTACAATCTGCTCAACTTCTTGGCGATGCTTGTTTATCTTTTGAAGAACATTGTGCTTCAGGAATAGAACCAAACTACAAGCGAATAAAAGAATTAGTTGATAATTCATTGATGTTAGTAACCGCATTGAACACAAAAATTGGCTATTATAAAGCAGCAGAAATTGCACAAACAGCACATAAAAATGGTACAACTTTAAAAGAAGAATCGGTTCGATTAGGCTATGTTACAGCCGAGGATTTTGACGCTTGGGTAAAGCCAGAAGAAATGGTGGGATCTTTAAAATAATAATTTAATTTCTTGAATTTATAAGAATTTTAAGAAATAAGATTTTTATTTTCTGACAAAATAATATGAAAATTACTAAGATATTTAATCATTTTTTTGAAAGTGAAAAAGCTGGTGGAATAATTCTTATTTTCTGTACGGTAGTATCTTTAGCAATTTCGAATTCTGCTTTTGGATCAAATTATTTAAATCTTTGGCATTATCACATAGGAAAATACAGTATTGAACATTATATAAATGATGGTTTAATGACTGTATTTTTTTTGTTAATTGGTTTGGAACTGGAACGAGAAATTTATAAAGGAGAACTTTCTACTTTAAAAAATGGATTACTTCCTCTAAGTGCAGCACTTGGAGGTATGATAATTCCAGCATTATTATTTTTTTATCTAAACTTTGGTTTACAAACCCAATCAGGTTTTGGAATTCCTATGGCAACTGACATCGCATTTGCAATTGGAATTTTATCATTATTAGGAAAAAGAGTGCCATCATCTTTGAAAATTTTTCTGACCGCTTTAGCCGTCATTGATGATCTTGGAGCCATATTAATAATTGCCATTTTTTATACAAAAAATTTAATTTGGTCTAATTTATTTATCTCATTATCCATCTTTGTAATTTTACTTTTACTGAATAAACTGAAAATCAAAAATTTAATCCCTTACCTTATTGGTGGAATTATAATGTGGTATTTCATGCTTAATTCTGGAGTTCATGCTACTATTACTGGAGTTTTATTAGCGTTTGCAATCCCTTTTGGAAAAGGTATAAGCAAATCCCCATCTTCAACTTTACAAAAATTGCTACATAAACCTGTGGCATTTTTTATTTTACCTCTTTTTGCATTGGCAAATACCGCAATCATTATTAAATCTGGCTGGGAAAATGCATTATTAGAACGTTATTCGCTTGGAATTGCACTGGGATTAATTTTAGGAAAACCAATTGGGATAACACTTTTTAGCTATTTATCTGTAAAATTAAAAGTTTGTACACTGCCTGATGATGTAAATTGGAAATCGATACTAGGAGTTAGCTTTTTGGGTGGAATTGGTTTTACAATGTCAATTTTTATCACATTACTTGCTTTTTCAGATGATACTCATATCAATAATTCAAAAATAATGATTTTAATTGCTTCGTTAACTGCTGGTTCACTTGGATTTATATTTTTAAAACTTACACTAAAAAATAAAACCTACAATTAAACTATTTTAATACCATTTTTTCTTTTTAAAATAATATATCATTCCTAGCAACAACAGAAGCATACAAACAATTATTACAAAATAGCCGTATTTCCAATGTAATTCAGGCATGTTGTCAAAATTCATTCCGTAAACTCCAACTATAAAAGTTAAAGGCATAAAAAAAACGGAAACTACAGTTAACGTTTTCATGACCTCATTCATTTTATGATTTTGAGTTGAAAAATAAAAATTTGAAACACTCTCAAGGGTTGTTAAATCATATTCAATTTGCTCAAGCAACTCAAGTGTTTTTTGATGCAATCTGTCAAAAAAAGTAAAATTTTTGTGCTCAATAACTTCAAAAATCTCGTCTTCTTTTATACTTTTAATAGCGTATAATGAATCTCGTAAAGGTATTAGAGAACGCTTAAGAAAATTAAAATTATCGCGATGTTTTTCAACCTGAACTAAAATATCTTGATTGGCGCTAGTTTTTGCAATATTAATAAGATTTTCAACATTATCTTCTTCATTTTCAATAGTTATGTAAAAGTTTTCCATGATTGCATCTAACAATAAATACATCAGATAATCGGCTTTTTTAGAACGAACAATTCCAGAATGTGTCCGAATTCGTTCTCTAATATGTGTAAAAAAATCGCTTCTTTTTTCTTGAAATGAAATCAATATATCCTCTTTTAGCAAAAAACTAATTTGCTCTACAGAAATCGTTAATGAATCTTTAGTCGGTAAAAGTGACTTAATGTTAAAAAATAAAACATCTTTATTCTCTTCAAGTTTAGTTCTTTTAGTCGTGTTTAAAATATCACTGAGCATAAACTGGTCGATATCAAAATAATCCACAATAGATTTTATTTTATCTATTTCATTCATTCCGTGAATGTTAATCCAATTTACTTTATCTTTAACTATATGTTTAGATATTTCAATGGAATTAAAATCTTGATATTCATCTAATTCCAAATTATCATAAACAAACAGTTGCAATTCTGTTTTTGCATGTTTATGAATTCCAGTATATTCTAAAAATGTTGGAACGACTTTGATTCCTTTTTTGTATTTAATTTTTCGCACGTATTGGAAATTTTGTTTAAAATTAAGAATATTTATTATTTTCAAGTTATTTTTACTGAAAATATACAGATGATTACCCTAATAGTTAATATAAAACAACTTCTTCAAATAAGAGAGGCATCAGTTTTAAAAGTGTCTGGTAAAGAAATGGCTTCTCTTCCACTACTTGAAAATGCCTTTCTATTAATTGAAAATGGCATTATTGCAGATTATGGTGTTATGGGAAATTGTCCCGATAAAAGAGTTGACAAAACCATCGATGCAACAGGAAAAATTGTACTACCTGCTTGGTGTGACAGTCACACACACTTAGTTTATGCTGGAAACAGAGTACACGAATTTGTAGACAGAATAAACGGTTTATCCTACGAAGAAATTGCAAATCGTGGCGGTGGAATTTTGAATTCAGCAACAATATTAAACAAAACATCAGAAGTTGCACTCTATAATGAATCAAAAAAAAGACTGGAAGAAATTATAAAACTGGGCACTGGAGCTGTTGAAATAAAATCGGGTTACGGATTAGCAGTTGAAGGTGAATTGAAAATGTTGCGAGTAATAAAAAAATTAGCTACTAATTATCCAATAGAAATTAAAGCTACATTTTTAGGAGCTCATGCCTATCCAAAAGAATTTAAAGAAAATCATCAGGGATATATTGATATGATTATCAAGGAAATGTTGCCAAAAATTGAGTCAGAAAATTTAGCAACATTCATCGATATTTTTTGCGAAACAGGTTATTTTTCTGTATCCCAAATGGAGGAAATTCTTAAAGCTGGAATTAAATATGGATTGATTCCAAAAATTCATGTCAATCAATTTAATGCTATAGGAGGAATTGCAACCAGTGTAAAATACAATGCGCTCTCAGTTGATCATCTGGAAGTTGTAACACCAGACGATATAAAAATTTTGCAAAATACTGATACTATGCCAGTTGCTTTGCCAAGTTGCTCCTATTTTTTAGGAATTCCTTATACACCAGTGCGTGAACTTTTAAATGCAGGTTTGCCAGTTGCATTAGCATCTGATTTTAATCCTGGATCAAGTCCATCAGGAAATATGAATTTTGTGGTATCTACTGCTTGTATAAAAATGAAAATGACACCAGAAGAAGCAATAAATGCTTCAACAATTAACGGCGCTTTTGCTATGGGAATATCAAAATCACATGGAAGTATAACTTTAGGTAAAAAGGCTAATTTAATTATTAGTAAAGAAGTTAGCTCGTATTATGAATTAGCTTATTCCTTTGGGAGTAACTTGATAGATAAAGTTTTTATTAATGGAATAGAATTTATTTAAGGTACTATTTTAAAACAAATGTAGTTTTTCCAACCAGTTCATCACGATCATAAATATTTACTCTATACGTTCCGCTAACAAACTTATCTGCTAAAAATTCTTGTGTTACATTAACTGATTTAGTTTCGTAACCAAATGACTTTGAAAAACTATATGTTAATGATTCATTGTCAAAATACTGTGTCACTCTTTTACCCAGAACATTATTTTTTCCATCAATTATTTGAAAATAGTACAGTTTATCTCCAGATTTGGCATTTTCATTTTCGTCTAATGTAAATTGAATCAAAATTAAATCGGTCTTAGAAGACTCATTAGTTTCGATTTTTTTTGTCGCTGACTTTGATATTAATGCAGTAGCTTTAACGTTTGAAAGTGTTATTTTAGTAAATTTTTCAACTTTTTTTGGTGAAATTTCTATTTTTTCATTTTGTACATCATTTTTTGTCCTAGCAACTTTACCAAACAATTCATCTAGTTTTGGAATTGTATTCTCATTTTTATCAAGAGAAATTTCTTGATTACTTAATACTTTATTTTTCTGAATTTGTACATTTTCATTTTTTATAAGATTACTTTCGGTGCTATTTTTAATGTCAGAATTCTGTGCTTTTTGAGGTTGTTTTTTATCTATAAAATTTGATTTTCTGGTTTTTAAAACTACAATTTCACCAACTAGAATTCGCATTTTTGCTTCCAGACTTTTAAACTGTGTTTTATATTTAAGGAGTGAATTAGCATCACTTTTCGATTTCTCTAATGCTTTTACAAGTGAAGCAATACTATCTTTTTGGCTTTGTAAATTATTATAAATAAGTGTTTTATCAGCAATTTTAGCATCATATAGTAACTTTAAATCTTCAATATCTTTTAATACTTTTGTATTATTAATAGGAGAAGCGGAAACATTATTAGACTTAGAAAAAGCTTCATAATTACCCATGATAAACCCAATACTTCCGGCTAAAAGTATGATTAGTAAACCTATAATACCTATTAATATTGATATGCGTTTTTTGTTAGTCATGGTAAAAGGTAATTTTTACAAAAATAAGATCAAATATTTCCCAATGATATTAACTTACATTCAAGTTACTAACAAATTTTTGAAATTATATTACAATATGTTTTTAAGCTGAAAAGTGAATGTCAAAACTTTGTTATTTCGCTCTACTTCTAAGTCAATGGTTTTTCCATCTTCGGATTTTAGTAAATCGTTTAATTCTTGTAGTGTATAATTATAACTTTTTCGATGATTAATTTTTAACAATAAATCACCTTTTTTTAATCCAGATAATACGCCAGGACAATTTAAACGAAGGTTAGAAATAACGTAAACAGGTTTCAGAATGAATTTATATTTTAAATTATTTGTAATTTTTTCTCCATCAGAACTAAATAAATTATTTGCAAAAGCAGGATTATCTTCATACGATTCTGAAATCCATTGTAAACCTTGATGTTCAATATCAATGCCTGACATATTGAAATTAAACTGATTATTAAAATTTGAATTTTTTTTGAGATAAATAGCCCTATTTTTATAATCAAAAAATATTGTAAATCGCTTGATAACCTCTGCTCCTATTGATCCTAACCTTACACTATTAATATCTAAGTCATTAATACCTGTCGAATCTGGAAAAGCAATTAAGGGTTTATCAAGCTTAGAATTTCCTATTTGAAAACTGCTAATCGTGCCTCTTTTACCAAAAACATCACCGCTAAAACCTTTACCTAAATAATCATCGATTGCATTATTTGGAATTTTGATAGTATTATTATTTCTAGCAAAAAGCCAAATTGCATCCGTATTTCCTGTATCAATTAATAATGTGGTTTTCATTTGATCTTTTGAATTTTCAAACGAAACTTTAGTTTCAACATAAGGTTTATTACTTATAAAAGTTAATGGTAATGTCTCATAACTGTTTTTGATTTTTTTTATTTGCTTAGTATCATTTCTGAAAATTGTAATTTTTTTAGTTTCGTAATTTATCTTAATCAAATTATTTTTGAAAAAATTAAAGCCTATAATACCATTTACAGCAACTCCAAGTTGTGATGAAATATTGATATTTTGATCTAAAACTAAATAAATTGTTTGACTACTATCGACATAATCTCTAATTTTAATTTCATTTTTTACCGATTTATAAGCTATTACGGGTTCATTACTGCCAAATCCCTTAATTGTAATTTTTTCAATTTTATCAAATTTTATTTCATCAGTTTCATCCAAACTAAATAAAATAGTTTCTTCAACTCCTGAATCCAGTAAAAAACTTAACTTAACTCCATTAATTTCAACTGGAATTAATATCAAATTATTAAATAAATCAAACGGGATTGTTATTTTATTTTTTGAGTTTGAAAATTGAAAACCATTTTGTGAAAAAATAGTTTCAGAAATTAATATTAGAAAAAATAATACAAATTTAAATTTCATGATACAAGGATGACTTTTAAGTAAGCACTTTATCAAAGATATTGAAAATAAATTGTTTGTTTATTTTTTTAAATATCAAAAAAGTCCAAACTTTGAAACTGTTCAAATTTTGGACTTTTAAATTAAGATGTTAAATTTTAGTTCATTGCAACAGGTGAACATTCTATTCGTTTCATATTTATTATTTCAGGTGCATGCAAAACCATTGGGAATTGCTCTATTTTAACCGAGCTATTATCCAATCCAAAACCTGTTTGTTCTGATAAACTAAACTTTTTCATCATGAAATAAGCATTCATTACTATTTTTTCGAAAAAAGTTAAATCGCTATCATTTGATAGAAATTTTTCTGAAAGTACAAATTTAAAATCCCCAATAATATTATTTTTATTTAAAGATTCGTAGCGACTGGTTATATCCATTTCTCCTTTTTTAACCATGTCTTTAATAACTTCTTTAAACATCAAGTTAATTTTAGTTGGTTCTCTAAAACCTAAATAAAAATCAACTCTATAAATATCATCTTCGAGAATTGGTGTTACTCTAAACTCTTTTTTATAAGGTTCGCTTAAAATATTTACATGAATAAACCAATAGATGTCAGCTCTTTTTGGTCTTTTTTGAAGTATAGAGTACATTACTTTTTCTTCTATTTCATCAGTTCTGCTGGCATTAGTCATATAAACTAAATGTGTTGCATATTTTGGAATTGATAAATCCACACTAAGTTCTGCAAGAACTTTTCTGTAGTCAACAATCTTAACAATTTTAGTGTAATTTTTACTGATTTTTTTAGCTAAATACCAAGTTGTCATCACACTAATTAGTACTGCAGTAATACACAAAGTAACGTAACCACCATCAACAAATTTCGAAATATTAGCCCTTAAAAAACAAAACTCAATTACTAAATACAACGAAATTAATGGCGCTATAAAATACCATTTAACGCGTTTCATAATTAGATAAAAGTTCAATAATATTGTGGTCATTATCATGCACAAAATAATAGCTAAACCATAAGCATGCTCCATTTTACTTGATTCTTGGAAACGCCAAACTATGAAAACGCAACCAAAAAATAACAGCCAATTTAAAGAAGGAATATACAATTGGCCTTTTACATCAGTCGGAAACTTAATTTTTACTTTGGGCCAAAAATTGAGTCGCATGGCTTCATTTATTAAAGTAAACGAACCGCTGATTAAAGCTTGAGAAGCAATTACCGCTGCTAAAGTTGCAATAACAATTCCAATGGGTTGAAACCATTTTTCCATCACCAAATAAAAAGGATTTGGATTTGATCCACCGAGTTGAGCTAATGTTTTTCCGCAATGAGATAACAAGTAAGCACCTTGTCCAAAATAATTTAATATTAATGTAGTTTTTACAAAAATCCAACTTATTCTGATATTTTTTCTTCCGCAATGACCCATGTCAGAATATAAAGCTTCTGCTCCTGTAGTACATAAAAACACTGCACCAAGTATAAAAAATCCTTCGCCCGTTTTATCCGATATTAAAAGTTTGTAACCATAATAAGGATTGATAGCTCTAAAAACTTCGATGTTACTCGTCATTTGAATTATTCCCAAAATGGCTAGCATTGAAAACCAAATTAACATCATAGGAGCAAAAAATTTCCCAACTAATTTAGTTCCAAACTGTTGAATTGTAAAAAGTATAAACAATATTCCTATAACAATTGGAATTGTTGGAATATCTGGTTTAAAAATACGCAATCCTTCGACCGCTGATGAAACAGAAATTGGTGGCGTTATAATTCCATCAGCAAGTAAAGCGCTTCCACCAATTATCGCTGGAACGATAAGCCACTGAATTTTAGTACGTTTAACAAGTGCATATAAAGCAAAAATTCCACCTTCTCCGTGATTGTCAGCACTAAGTGTGATAAGTACATATTTTACAGTTGTTTGTAACGTTAATGTCCAAAAAATACACGATAATCCACCTAAAATTAATTGTTCGGTTATAATGTTTTTGCCAATTATGGAACTCATTACATATAAAGGCGATGTTCCAATATCGCCATAAATTATACCTAAAGTAATTAGTAATCCTGCTGCGGTAAGTTTGCTATGTAAATTTTGGTGATTGTGAGAACTCATATTTAATCTATAAAAGTCTACAAATGTATCACTTTAAATTATTTCAAATAAAAAAAGCATCAACTATTTGATGCTTTTATAGTAATAAAAATTAAAAAATTATCTTCTTCCACCACCAAATGATGTATTTCCTCTTGGAGACATATCTGATTGTCTTGGACTTGCATTACTAGATTGCGAATATCCAAAATTTCGTGGTGATTCATTTATTTGTGGAGCATCATAACTTCTTGGACTTGCATTGCTAGATTGTGAATATTCAGAATTTCGTGGCGATTCATTCATTCGTGGAGCATCATAACTTCTTGGACTTGTATTGCTGGATTGAGAAAATCCAGGATTTCTTGGTGATTCATTCATTGGTGGAGTTTCATAACTTCTTGGACTTGATCCATAATTTCCATTTGACGCATTATATCCTGAATTTCTTGGAGAATTAGAAATTTCTCTAGGTGAAGAAGTTGCATCAAGTGAACGAGGAGAATAAACTGAATTATTTCTTGGACTGTCATTGACATTTGTTCGAGGTGATACCGTATTTTCTCGTGGAGAAGTATTTGCATCAAAAGAACGTGGAGAATTTATAACATTGCTTCTAGGACTGTTTGAAATACCTTCTCTTGGTGTAACTGACGAACTTCTTGGATTATCAAAATTTCTTGGACCAGTTGTTGCATTTCTTGGCGAATCGTTAAAAGCTACATCATGTCTAGTTCTAACTTGTTCTAAATCGTGACGATTGGAATAACCAGAATTACGATCTCTAAAAGAATAATTTGGATTTAAAGATTCGTAATAATTTGCACGTCGACCATAATAATCATTATATGCAACTTGACATCGTCTGTAATTTACATAATTGTATTGGTAATTAAAATTAATACATAAACCTACGTTATATCGATATCTAAAAATTGGATAAGGATTCCAAGCATAATAATTATTAGGGTAATAACCCCAATAAAAAGCAGAACAATAAGGAGTATATCTCGGTGTCCAAAAGTAATTATAAATAACAGGCACGTTTACATAAACTGGTTCATAAATATAATTTGAGCCGTAAATGTAATTGTCACCCACCACTTGAACTTGAACTTTATTGCGTTTATCTCGCTGTACTTCAATCGTTGCAACGTCTTGATATTTGTCTCTACCCAAAACTGATTGAATTACAATTATATGTGTGTTTGACTCAATAGTTTCTATCACACGTAAATAATCCACCTGATTATCATTATTCAAATCTAAATTTGAAATTTGAGTTTTTGGATCATTTAATCGGTTTTCAAAATCGTTCAAATCTCTTGAATCACCAAATAGTGATGCAACAGCACGTAAATCTAAGTTATCACTTATTTCAGAACTCGTAGCATTAACAATGGTTTTCTGTTGCGCATTTAAAACTGTAACAAATAAACAATTTACTAGCGTAAGCAACATAATTTTAGTTTTCATATTACCTGTATTTAAAATTAATATTTAATATTTCAAAAACTTATCCAATATCTATGCCAATAGTTATAAGATAATTTTTTTTAAGATATCTTTAATTGTATTTTTACAACTTACTTAACTTTACTATGAAAAATTTTAATATTTCTATTATTCTGTCACTTTTAATAGTTTCATTAACTTTTGCACAATCATCTAAATCAACTTTTTTTAAATCGGTTCATGTTGATACTTTATTAAAAGATAAAATAAGTATCAGAGCAATTTTAATTTCAGATGGTAAAGTATATTATGCTGGTGATCAAAATAGAATTGGATACATCGATCTTATTAATAAAGACAAATTTGAACGGAAAATTAACAAAGATTCTATCAAAATGGAGTTTAGAAGTATTGCTAATAATACCACTTCAATATTTGTTGCTACAATTGGAAATCCGGCCTTTATATACCAATTTTCTAAGGATTTAAATTTAAAAAAGTTAGTTTATGAAGAACATAACGATAAGGTTTTTTATGACTGTTTGCAATTTTGGAATGATCAAGAAGGAATAGCGATAGGTGATCCAATATCAGATTGTTTTTCGATATTAATTACACGAAATTCAGGTTCTACTTGGACTAAAGTTGATTGCAAAAACCTTCCAAAAATGGAAGATGGAGAAGTTGCATTTTCCGCAAGCAATACTAATATCATCATCAAAGGTTCAAAAACTTGGATTGTTTCAGGCGGAAAAAAAGCCAGAGTTTTTTACTCGCCAGATAAAGGAATTTCATGGCAAGTTTTTAACACACCAATTATTCAAGGTGAGACGATGACCGGAATTTTTACAGCCGATTTCTACAACGATAAAATTGGGATTATTGCTGGTGGAAATTATGAAAAACCAAATCAGAACTTTAAAAATAAAGCACTTACTGTAGATGGTGGTAAAACATGGAAATTAATTGCTGATAATGCTGAATTTGGTTACGCTTCTTGCATACAATTTGTTCCTAACAGCAACGAAAAACAACTTGTTTGTGTGGGTGCTAATGGCTTGTATTATTCAAAAAATAGAGGTAAAACTTGGCAACAATTATTAACAGATAGTACTTTATACACTATAAGATTTATAAATTCAACAACTGCAATTGCTGCAGGAAAAAATAAAATTATTAAAATAAGTTTTGACTAAAATTTATTAAAATGCTACTTTCTATCTCGATATTGTTTCAGTAGTTTACGGCTAAATTCCACCTCAGCTTTTTTAAGTTTAATAATTTTTACTGCAGGCAATATGGTTTTTAAACTTGAAATAAATTTCTTTTTAGCAAAATACAACTCCTCTTCACTATTTTCCATTTGAGTTAAAAGTGTATTAGCATCTTTATCAGATAATTTATCAATACCGTCACTATCAAAACTTTTATCTATATAATTTTTGAGTTTAGTTTTTCTTACATCTTGTTGTTTTTGTTCAAAAGCATTGAACAAAGGCCAAAATTTAGAAGCTTCATCTGGTGTAAGATTTAACTCATTAGTTATATACCCTACTTTCATTGCTTTAATTTGATCTTTTTTATCTTGAAATCTGTTTCCTAATTGAGCAAAGCTTGCCATAGAAACAAATAATAATATTATTGCTGTTAAAGTATAATTTTTCATTTTTTTAAATTTTTTTGTATAATTAATCGGTAATATATTCTTCTATATTTGAATTTTGAGATAATATCTCTTCTGCTACTTTACTGTCTACAGGTGTCGTAACTTTTATATTTGCAATTTCATCGTCATTCATTAAATTTATAATTTCATCGTCAGATAATTGCGAACTAGTAGTTAAATAATTTTCAATTTCATTTGCATTTATAGCATTATCTGCTTTCTGAAATAAATTCATCACAGGAATAGAAAAAACAATTATTAAACTTGCCACAACAGTATAAATCCAGTTTTTGTGTTGCGCATAAAATGAAATTACTTTCACTTCCTTTTGAGGCATTTTAAGCATTAATCTATCGCTAAATGTTTCAAAATAAGATTCTGGAATTTCAAACCCTGGATTTATTTTTGGATGAGTATCTAATTTAATTTCGTTCATGTTTATAGGACTATTTATCTAAAAAAAGGTTTAATGTGATTTTAAAAAATCTTCTATTTTTTTTGCTGCGATATGATATGATGCTTTTAAAGCTCCAACAGAAGTACCTAAAATTTCCGACATATCTTCATATTTTATTTCCTCATAATAGCGCATTTTGAAAACCAATTGCTGTTTATCTGGCAAAATATTTATGGCCTTTTGCAATTTAAGTTCAATTTCGTTTCCATCAAAATAAACGTCCGATTTTAAATTTTCGACAATTTTAGTTTGCATTTCTTGATTTGAAATTCCATTCCGTTTAGCCCTATTGTTTATAAAGGTTATTGCTTCATTAGTAGCTATTCGATAAATCCACGAAAAAAGTTTGCTTTCGCCCTTAAAATCTTTTAAATATTGATATACTTTGATAAAAGTATTTTGCAAAACATCATTGGCATCATCATGGTTCAAAACCATATTTCGGATATGATTATACAATGGTTTTTGAAAATCCTTCACAAGTTTTTGAAACGCACTGTTTTGCGTTTTAGGGTTTAATAAATCTTTTATAAAATCCTTTTCGTCTTGCAATATTTTAATTTAAGGATTAGAATAAAAATTTTGTAAAAGGTTTAATTGTAAAAATTAATATAATTATTTGGACTACTTTTTTATAAAATTTAAAGTACAATATTAATTAATTTACAATTTTTGGAGATTTGATAGAACTACTATCTGTTGCTATTTTAGTTATTTCGCTTTTAACAATTGGTCTAGAATAAACAGGTATATAAATTTCAGTTATCCATTTTGATGGATTTTTAATTTCATCATAAGATTTAGTGTAAATTTCAATAATTTTGTGCGAATTATCTCGTTCCAACTTATTTTTAGATATAAAATTATTGATGTTTAACCAGGCTTTTTGACAATGAGAATAATCGCCAGTTAGTGTTGCTTTTATGGTGTTGTAACTTGAGAATTTTCCTGATTGAATATCGCTTCCTTCAGAAATAAAAATAGAATCTCTAACAGGAATACAAACTGAAAGTTTTATTAAATCATTTATACCGTCATATTTATCGTAAATAACAAAGGGTTTACCATTCATTATAATTTTATTTTTTGTAACAAAACTTTTCAACTTTGGCATTAAAATTTTAATATTTTTTATTATACTTTTTTCTCTGCAAAGCAAGGTTTGCTTTAAATAAAAACTGCCTGATTTGTTAACAAATCCATTAATTTTTATTGAATAAGTGTTGATTTCATATACCAATGATTTATTTAAATTTAATAAAATATTTTCGCATTCACAACCCATTACGTTATTAATGCCTCCGTTAAAAAATGTCAAAAGTTTGTATTTAAAATCAAGGGTGCCTTTACGTTTGATGGTAACTTTTGTACCACCTAAAGTGTCCTTAAATTTCCATATTAAATAAGATGAATCCTGATTTGAACTCATTTTTTGAGAAATACTATCGTTTTCTTTTAATGCAGTAGTTTTTACAGATCCTTCAGATAGTCCGCTCCAAGAAAAAGAAGACCCTATACCTATAGTTGAATTTGGATAACTGTAAATCAATTTTTTATTATTTGATTCTAAAAAATAAAACGTTTCCCAGTTTCTAAAATCATTTATGAAATTGAAAGCAGTTGATTTTTTTATTTTAATTATTTCACTTTTCTCTACTTCGTAATTTGCTTTTTGAGTTGTTACAAAAACAAATGCGCCTATAAATAACAAAATAAAAATTAAAAATAAGTATTTAAGAATTCTCATAAATGTGGATCGCTTTTTTAAATTGATAATAATTGTAATTATTTTTCAATACTAGTGACGGAATACAATTTTTATTAAAAATAATATTAAAATGAAGCCTAAAAATCCTAATAAAATTTTGTAATTACCCTTATAAAACTGATTGTGTAATACTTTATCTTTTCCGTAAGCTATTTTCATAGCAATTATAAAAGCTATTAAAAAAAGTGCGGCAAAAATCCATTGACCTAATGTAAACATATATAATATTTTTAACAAATTTATTAAATTCAATTCAAAAAGAGTACTTTAGTTTCATATTAAATTTTAAATCAATGCAAAAACAAATTAATGCTGTAAAACAATTTCACACCGCTTTTAAACTAGGTTTTAGTGAAATGATCAAAGGCAATTTAGGTGAACAGAAAAATATGCTTCGTTTTAATTTAATGAAAGAAGAAAATGAAGAATACTTACAAGCAGTTCAAAATAATGACACAGTAGAAATTGCAGATGCCTTAGGAGATATGCTTTACATTTTATGTGGGACAATTATTGAACACGGTTTACAAAATAAAATTGAAGAAGTATTTGATGAAATTCAAAGAAGCAATATGAGTAAACTCGATGCAAAGGGAAATCCAATATATAGAGAAGATGGAAAAGTGTTAAAAGGGCCAAATTATTTTAAGCCCAACATCGCTTCGATTTTAAAATAAACTACAACATTTTTTGCATAATAATAGAATGCAACCAGCGGTCAAATTTAAATCCAGATTCTCGAATAGTTCCAACAATTTCAAATCCAAATTTTTTATGAAAGTCTATACTTCCCTGGTTTTCAGAATCAATAACACCAATCATGGTGTGTAGGTTTTGAGTTTTAGCACGTGAAATAAGTTCTTCAAGAATCATTTTCCCTATTCCTTTTCCGATATGATTTGGATGAGCGTAAACAGAATGTTCAACAGTAAATTTATAAGCTTCACGAAAACGGAATTCACTGTAATAACCAAAACCAACAATATTTTCATTTTCAGTTGCTACAAAAATAGGGAAATTTTTAGATAATTTTTCTTCAAAAATAACTTTCTGATTTGCTAACGATCTTTCAGAATAATCATATAAAGCAGTAGAATTTAAAATATTATAGTTTATGATATTTAAAATTTCATAAACATCATTTTCATGATACGGTCTAATGTTAATTATATTCGTTTCCATAGTCCAAAAATAGTGTTTCTTGTTGTTTTAAAAAAATCATAAAATACTTAAAATTCCTATACTAGTTTGTAACTTTGCATCTATAGAAATCAAAGCATTTTTGATTAAGAGTACGTATGATTTATCCAAAAATTCCTTTAGCACAATCTGTAATCGAAATTTGTCTTGCAAAAGGTTTAATTACCATAATAATTTCTCCAGGTTCAAGAAATGCACCTTTAACTATTGGATTTGTAAATCATCCTGATTTTACTTGTTACAGCATTGCTGACGAACGTTGTGCTGGTTTTTTTGCATTGGGAATTGCACAGCAAACTCAAAAAACAGTAGCCGTAGTTTGCACCTCAGGATCGGCATTACTAAATTATTATCCCGCTTTTTCAGAAGCATTTTATAGTCAAATTCCTTTTGTAGTAATTTCTGCTGATCGACCTCAAAGTAAAATCGACATTGGCGATGGGCAAACAATACGTCAGGAAAATGTATTTTCAAATCATTCATTATTTAATGCTAATTTAGATGAAAATGCCTCAGATGAAAACGATTTAAAAATCAATGATGCGTTAAATTGTGCTATAAATAAAAAAGGTCCAGTTCACATTAATGTTCCGTTTGAAGAACCATTGTATGAAACTACAATTGAATTAGCTGTTAATCCTAAAATATTTTCAGAAGAAAATAAAAATCAATTGTTTGTAGAAAATATTAACCAATACACAACTATTTGGGAACAATCGGCTAAAAAATTAATTCTTGTAGGGGTAAATTATCCTAATGAAATAGAACAACTCTATTTGGATCAACTTGCAAATGACGATTCGGTAGTTGTGATGATTGAAACAACAAGCAACCTGCATCATCCAAAATTTATAAATACTATTGATAGCATCATTACACCATTTTCAGAACAAGATTTTAAAGAATTTCAGCCCGATTTATTGGTAACTTTTGGAGGGATGATTGTTTCAAAAAGAATTAAAGCATTGTTAAGAAATTATCCTCCAATGCATCATTGGCATATTGATTTACTTCGCGCTTACGATACTTTTGGTTGTCTAACGCAACACGTTGTGGTTAAACCAAATTTGTTTTTTGAAAACATATTTAGAAATAATGTTGCTATAAAAAGTAATTATAACAATTATTTTCAAACTATAAAAAAACTACGAAAACTAAAAACTGAAGAATATTTAGCCAAAATTCCATTTACTGATTTTAAAGCCTTTGAGATCCTATTATCTAATTTACCAAAAAATTCTCAGTTGCAAATAAGTAATAGTTCGCCTATAAGATATGCCCAACTTTTCGACATTGAATCTAGTATTGAAGTATTTAGTAACAGAGGAACTAGTGGAATCGATGGAAGTACTTCAACTGCCATAGGTGCTGCCATAGGTAGTAATAAACAAACAACATTCATAACTGGTGATGTAGGTTTTTTATACGATAGTAATGCGCTGTGGAACAATTACATCCCTAAAAATTTTAAAATTATAATTATTAATAACGGAGGTGGTGGAATTTTCAGAATTCTTCCAGGACATGATGAAACTCCTGTTTTTAATACTTTTTTTGAAACTGCGCACTGCTTAACAGCTCAAAACATGGCAAAGATGTATAATATGGACTATCACATTGCTAGTGATGAAAAATCATTAAAATCAAAACTAAATACTATTTTTAGTCAGTATGAAAAAGCAGTTATTTTAGAAGTATTTACACCTACATTACTAAACGATGGTGTTTTGTTAAACTATTTTAAGGAGTTGGTTTAAGTTGATTTTTCCAATAACTTTTACCGTAATTGCAAAAAACTTCTTCACAATCTTTAATATTTCTAGTAGCTACTAAACAAACATTTCCGTTGTCATTTAAAGTAATTTTACAATTGTTTTTGAAATTTGATTTGTAAAATCCAAAAGCATCGTTGGCAAATTTAGCAAAGCAATTAGAATTTTGGCAATCGAGAATAGTGCCATTTGGAAGATTCATAAAGTATAGGTTTTTTCCTTTTTATGCTAAAGCAAATGCTTTTTCATTTGATAATATTTTACCTTTAAATACAGATATTATTTCATCTTTATAAATTGTAACTGCAGTATATAATCCAAAACCTGCATTAGAAATCTGGGAATGATTTATAAATAAATAATCGCTTTCGGGTGCATTTATCTGATTATCATTTAAAACTTTGTTCATTTGCAATATATTAGTAAGAATACAAATGTAAACCATTGTTAATGTTAAAGCTAATTTAACTCTGCGGATGATTCAACATTTCACTAATAAATTTTATGGTGCTAATTTCACTATTAACCGTAATTTGATTTAATAACAGTCCACGTTCACCATTAACAGTTTGTATAGCATATATATCAAAACTTTTTTCGCTATCGGAAATAGATTGGTACAATTGAGCAAATTTTACCTGTTGGGAACTGTAAATATTATTACTCTCATTAGATTTTAATTTATCATTTGACAAATTAAATTTTGATGTGAACCCTAACTTTTCTAACATTTCGATTCTAGCTATCATAAAAAAATTTTATATATTTAAATCTAAATTATATTTATAAATAATGAAAATAAACTATTTACAAATGTATTTTAATACTAACGCATTAAATTACACAATTATGGTAAATGGTTACAAAATTAAATTCGTAGCTAGCTTGGAATGAAAAACGTAAACTTAGATCCTTCGTTAGGTTTGCTTTCTGCAAAAATAAATCCTTTGTGATTTTCTACAATTTTTTTGCAAATCGTAAGCCCAATTCCAGTGCCTTGATAATTACTTTCTTTATGCAACCGTTGAAAGAGAACAAAAATAGTACTTGCATATTGCTGATCAAATCCAATACCGTTATCAGTAATAGATATCTTGTGAAAAGACAGGTTATTAATATTAACATAATTTGGAATAATGCCTCCATCAACCAATTCATATTTAATCTTAATAACAGGTTTTACAGAATCTTTACTGTATTTAAGGGAATTTCCTATCAAATTACTAAACAATTGTTGAATTTGAAAAGGGATAACATCAAGAGTTGGTAGATTATCAGATTCTATTATAGCATTTTTTTCTTCAATCAAATGGGCAATTTCTTGTTTTGTACTTTCTAATAATTGATTTAAATCTGATATTTTTAGTACTTTGTTCGATTTATTTGTTCTAGAAAATTGTAATAAATCATCAATTAATTTCTGCATTTTATTTGCCGCAGTTTGTGTTTTAGCAAAATATTCTGTTGATTTTGCTGAAAATGAATTTTCTTGGTCTGAAAATATTCTGGATATAAAAGTCTGAATTTTTCTAAGTGGTTCTTGTAGATCGTGACTTGCAACATGATTAAATGAAAGTAATTCATTATTAGATCGTTCTAAATCGAATATTTTCTCTTCTAGAATTCTATCTTTTTTATTTTGTTCGGTAATATCACTATTAACACCAATTCGGAGTTTGTTACCATAATTATCAATTATCGTTTTCCCACTTGATTTCATGAATCTAATCTCGCCGTCTTTTCTTTTTATTCTGTAAAAAGTCAGTGAGGGTTTATCTTTTTCGGTAGCTTCATTCATTCCATCTATAATAATTTGTCTATCCTCAGGCAAAATAAATTCCATATATCCTTCCATTGTGGACGGAAATTCATTTGGCTCGAACCCCAACATCCTGAATACATTATCCGAAAAATAAATTTTTTTACTATTAGTATTATAACTCCATGAACTAATTTTGGCAATTTGTTCTGCATGTTCAAAGGTCTCTCTATTTATCAATAAATCATTGTTAGATTTAGTGAGTTTTTTGATGTCAAAATTAATTTTGAAATAGGCACTCACAAAAATAAATATTATAAAAAATGTTACGGCTAAAAATAATTTAGGGGAATATTCTTTGACAAATATAAAGTTAGCATTCCTTTGAATTAATAACTTCATCTCTACATTAATCATTTCATTGGCTTTAACTTCAATGTTGTCCATCGTAATTTTTCCAATGTATAAATTCTTAATTAGAGACTCTTTACTAGCATTGACATTATGAATTTTTATAGTTTTTTGTAAAATAACAAACTTCTTATCAACCAAAATTCGTAACGAGTTTAAATTTTGAATTTGAATTTTGTTATCCGAAAGTAAACTTTTAAGTTCTAAAAAAGAGTTTTCAATTTTGCTTTTTAGTTTATTATGAGATTTTATAAAGATACTGTCACTAGTTAACAAATAGCAACTTTGACTCGTCTCTCCATCTTTAACCAACGAAATTAGTTTTTCTAACTTCGAATTAACCAGATGTGAATGTGTTATTATCGCTTCAGATTTGGTGACCTCTTTAAGTTGCTTGTAACATACAATTACTAAAAATATAATTATTAAGGCACCAACAAAAAAAGCACCATTCAGAAATAGTGATGAAAATTTATCTTTTTTAATATTTAATCTATTATTGTTCAAATGCTTAACATGAAATTATCTTTGTTCAAACCACTAGTATGATACTGCCAATTTAAGTGAATAACGTCTGAAAGTATTTTTTTCAATTCATTAAAATCATTTGGTTTCTTGATATAAATATTGGCTCCTTTTACAAAAGTTTCTTCAATATCTTCTTCAGAGGCAGAAGTGGAGTAAATTGCAATTGATAAATTTTTTAAAACAGAATTACTTCTAATTTCTTTTAAACATTCCATCCCATTTTTGCGAGGCATATTTAAATCTAAAAAAATTACATTAGGCAAAGTATTGTCTGGATTGTTCAAATAATCCATCATCTCTACTCCATCATTTACTAGAGTTACTTTAGTTTTTACCTTTAATTCATAAATAGCATCTTTAAAAAACATTCTATCGTCTTCGTCATCATCGGCTAAAATTATATGCATTGGGCTATTTTCCATTTAGATATAGTATTGGTTAGTATAAATTTTAATTTTTATTCAGATCTCTTTTTTATAATTCTTAAAAATGCTGTAGGTGTTAATCCCGTAGTTTTTTTAAATTGATTTGACAAATGTGCCACACTGCTGTAATTTAACAGCCAAGCAATTTCAGTTAAAGTTAAATTTTTTTCGACCAATAACACTTTGGCTCGTTCTATTTTATGAATAATAATAAAATTTTCTATAGATGTATGCGTAACTTCTGAGAAAACTGTTGAAATATATCCGTAACTAAAATTTAATTTTTCGGCAAGATATACCGAAACTTTTAATGTTTGTTGTGCATTTTCTTGATGTACAATTTCTATAATGGTGTCTTTTACTCTTTGAACAAAGGCATTTTTAGGATTGTCAATAATTTTAATACCATATTTTTGAATAGCATTTGCCAGCTCTATAAGTGAAATAGGCGAAACTTTATCGTCTATTTCTAATTCTCCCATGCCAGAAACTGTAAATGGAATGCCAATTTTTTCTAATTGTTCTTGCAAAATTACTTTACAAGCAATATTAATATCATATTTAATTTGTAGCCTCATTTCAAATTTAATTATAAAAAAATGTAAGTCTATACTATAAATTTTGACTTATTACAAATATACCTTTATAATCATGCCAATCTTTTTATTCTTAATAAAAATCCAAAATTTAAATATTAATAAATCACAATTGCTATCGAAATAATGGAATTATAAATAACAAAACTAAAATTTTTATTGTAAAACTGTACAAATTTATATCACATTATTAAAATTAAATTAAATTGTTTGAATTTTTACTAAAATTTTTCTTTGATTTTAAAAATAAGATTGTTGAAAAATATAATTACTAATGTCATTATAATTAAAAAAATGTAGGCATCACAGTTTTTAAATTTAAAAAAATCTATTTTGTACATTTGTAAAAATTAAGAAAATTATGCTACAAATAGGACAACACAACTCACTCACCATTTTAAGAGAC
>JACMPO010000100.1 GCA_014377455.1 Flavobacterium sp. | reverse complement strand
GGAATCTTCGTTAACAATGTGGTCAATATTAATGGCTTTCAAATCTCGCCGACGACCACGAATAGCCTTTCCTCTTTCTATAACGATCGGTTTTAATCCCAGTTCAATTAGTTTTAAAGCAGCAAAAAGTCCCGCCGGACCAGCGCCAACGACGATAACTTCCTGAGCATTTTCTACATTTTCATAGTTTGGTAAACTTATTTTTTTGTCAACAAATTGTTCCTCTTGATGATAAATATTGACTTTTAAATTGATTTTTATTGCTTTTTGACGCGCATCAATAGAACGTTTTATAATTGAAACATGTTGAATGTCGTTCACTGCAATTTTGGATATTTTTGCCAAATGCTGTTTCAGTAAATTGTCATTAGCCGCAATTTCTGGCGTAACTTGAAGTAATATTTCTTTTGGCATTTTATGGATAGTGATACTATTTAGTGATTTAATTTAGTCCAAAATTTTTTGATATAATGTCGTCTCGTCTTTTGGGACGAGATGAAAATAGTCCAATTTTTATTGGACTATATTGAATACATAAACGGTATAATTTTAATTTCAAAAGAAATAAAGTGCAAAAATAACATTTTATATGCGCTATTAAATATTAACAGCAACTTTCATTTGTAAAAGTGTTATTTAATCTGCAATTGATTTAAAAAAAAATAATCCTACCCATCAATTTTTTTTGATTATTTATAAAAAAATATTTCTCCTACAAATGCTTAATTTTTCGCCCATTTAAGTAACGATAATTTTCCCTATTGATTTGCGCGGCAAAATAATGCGCGAAAAAAAATACGCGCATAAAACAAAAGCGCATTATTGCGCAGTAAAATAATGCGCTGCAAAAAAAAAGCGCATAAAAGAAAAGCACAAGTTGAATTTGGTTTTAAAACTGAAAAAATGGATACAAACGAAAATGTTAGTTATCAGTTTATAGAAAAAGAATTGATTTTCTAACTTTAATTGTTTTCATATGCTTAAACGGCTTTTAGGCATAAAAAAAACCACACCAAGGAATTCGTGGTGGCTTAGAATATTATATTAGACTTGCTATATCCGTGTCAGTATTAAGAGGAAAAAAATTATTTATGGGGAATCGTTGGGCGTAATAATCTAACTGTCCTCTTTTTGTTTGTTCTTTAATTTTACTCCAATCAAAAGGGGTGCTAGAGTATTGACTGTCGTTTACAAAGTCATTAGTTTCACTAATGTCAAGTATTGTTCTAATACAATCCATTACTGCATTATCACTTATTCTTATTAATTCTGTGTAAATAATAAAGCTACCATTATTTAAATTTAGCTCTATAGCTTGAAATCGATAAATTTCTAATACTTGTTGAAGTGTCATATTTAATTATTTTAGTTTGTTATGCATTCATTCCGTTTATAAATGTTTCTACAAAGTCCATTATACGTTTCAAAATTCTGTCGCCTAATTTTTTACGTTGAAGTAAACTTGGTTTTTCACCGTCAATGAGTTCCAAAACTTCATCTCTTAATGGTTGTCTTTCCGCAAATAAGTAGTCTTCAATTAATTTTTCTGTCTTGGTTGAAGAAAGGCTTTCTTCTTCTACCAATTTAGAAAATGCCTTTTGTTGTTCTTCGTTCCAATATTTGTCAAACGCTGGTGCAACTTCGTCAGTGTCGACAATAACTGGCAAGTTCTCATTGATAAATTTCTCTATCAATTCTCGTTTGCTACGCAAAGTTGTTTCGGTGCTTATCAAGTTGAGAATTTCTTGCTCGGCTTTGGTCGTGTCTTTTTGGGTTTGTGCTTTCAGTTTGATTAAAAGCTGAATGATATAAGCAACATTTATTTCGTCACGGTGAATTAATTCCAATTCAAAGTCAACGTCTTCCAAAATGGAAACTTTCTCTTTTTGATGGTTGCTTTTTACTTTGTCGTAAAGGTCAAGATACTTACTTTTAAAATCTTCAAATTGTTGCTCGGTCATTTTTAAGTCCGACCATTTGAAATCTGAAAATGCGGTGAGAATATTTTTTATTCTCATTATATCTCTAAACGCTTTTATAAATTCTAATTCGTCATCTTCAGTTTCTAAATCATCAACTTTGTCCGTTGTTGGCGTTAATGAAATTAAATGCTCAAACGCTTCATCAAATTTGGCTGTGTAGTCTTCATAAGGTTTCATTATGATTACTTCAATAGCTTCTTTGTTGCTAAATAAAGTTATGGCTTCGTCTGTGCGATTTTTTAGGTTGCGGAACGCAACAATATTGCCTTGACTTTTCTGCTCGTTTAATATTCTGTTTGTTCGGCTGTATGCTTGTATAAGTCCGTGATACCTCAAATTCTTGTCCGCATACATTGTGTTCAATGTTGGGCTGTCAAAACCTGTAAGGAACATATTTACAACTACTAAAATATCAATTTTCCGTTCCTTTACTTTCTTTGAAATATCGTTGTAGTAATTGTAAAAACTTTGGCTGTCTTTAGTGGTGAAGTTGTCGCCAAATAGTTTGTTGTAATCTTGTATGAATTCTTCTAACTTGTCTCTGCTGTGAAGGTTTATTTTGTATTCAGGCGTTGGTTCTGCCACTATATTCAAATCTACATTGTCAAAATCTTGTTCAAAGTTTATAAAGCCGTTTGCATCTGCATCATCTTCATTTGCTCCGTAACTGAAAATGGTGGCAATGTTCAAATTGTGTAATCCTTCTACTTTTTTCTTTTTGAATAAATCAACGTACTTGATAAGCGTAGGAACATTATTGATACAAAACATTGCCGTAAATTCTCGGCTGTGTGTTTTGCGGTTGTGATGTGCAATAACATAATCCGTTATTTTTTCTAAACGGGTTTCATCTTCCATCAACTCTTTGGTGTCAATGTCTTCTACTTCAATATCAATATTGGTTTCTCGTCCGTCTTTGTGCTTGTATCTTCCAACATATTCGACAGCAAACTTTAAGACATTTTCGTCTTTAATTGCATCTGTAATTACGTACTTGTGCAAGCAGTCTTCAAATAAATCTTTGGTGGTTCGTTTGCCGTGTTCGTTTTTGGCGGCATTATCTTTAAATATTGGAGTGCCTGTAAAACCAAACAACTGAGCATTATTAAAAAACTTTTTTATTCGTTTATGTGTGTCACCAAACTGGCTTCTATGGCATTCATCAAATATGAAAATGATACGCTTGTCTTTCAAGTCAGCCATTTTTGCCTCATACTTCAATTTGCTAATGGCTGTGTTTAGCTTTTGAATAGTGGTAACAATAAGTTTTGAGTTTTTGGCTTCTCCTTTTTTGTCAACGTATGTTCCTGTAAACTGCTTTACTAAGTTTTGCGTATTGTCTGTTCCGTCAATACATCCTTCTTGAAAACTATTAAATTCTTTGGTTGTTTGGTAATCCAAATCTTTTCTATCCACCACAAAAACAACTTTGTGAACTTGTGGCAATGCCATTAAAATTTGACTAGCTTTGAAACTGGTTAAGGTTTTGCCAGAACCTGTGGTGTGCCATATATAACCGTTTTTGGTTGAGTTTTTTACTCTTTCGATTAATGCTTCAACTGCGTAAAATTGATATGGACGAAGCACCATCGGAATTTTATTGGCTTCGTTTAGCACAATGTATTTGCATATCATTTTGCTCAAATGGCAAGGCTCTAAAAACGTATCGGTAAAGCCATTTAAGATATTGGAAAGCCTTTTATTTTCTACATCTGTCCAATAGAAAGTTTGTTTGAAACTTTGGTTTCTGTTGTTGGCATAATACTTTGTATTTACTCCGTTGCTGATAATGAAAATTTGCACATACTGGAACAAAGCCGAATTAGCACCAAACGAATGTCTTTGATAGCGGTTAATTTGATTGAATGCTTCTTTTAATTCAAGCCCTCTGCGTTTCAATTCAATTTGCACCAATGGCAAACCGTTTATGAGAATGGTTACATCATAACGATTTTTGAATTTACCTTCCTGACTAACTTGGTTAGTTACTTGATATTGATTTTGACACCAATGTTCTGTATTCAGAAATTCAAAATAAAGATTATCGCTATTATCTCTTACAATGTGTTGCTTTTGGCGAAGCATTTTTGATTTTTCAAAAACAGAGCCTTTGCTCAATAAATTTAAAACCCTTTCAAATTCTGTTTGCGTAAACTGTACATTGCCTGTTTTGGATAAGGCAGATTGATTGTGTTTTTCTAATTGACCTTTTAGATTAAGCAATAAATCTTTTTCACTATTTATTACAATATAGCCATAACCCAATTTTTGTAATTGGACAATGAGTTGTTCTTCTAATATTTGTTCCGATTGTCTAGACATCTTCGCTTACTGTTTCTTTCGCATCTAAATAATTTTCTAATTCTTGTTCATATGCTACTTGGTCTTGGTCAAATAAAGCCCTGCTGTAACTTAAATTACCCATTGGATTTTCATTATCGAACCAATCATTAAATTCTATGTTGTCCTCGTATTCTAATTCCTTTATAACAGAAACTTTAGAAAACGAATGAAGTACATAATAAAGCATATTGTCAGTAATGTTCATAACCAAATTTGAAAATTGGCTATCACTAAAATATTCTTTGGGTGAAAGTTTACCGTGTGAAATATCACCACGTTTGTTTCTCACTTCTCCGATTGATACAATGAGCTTATTCACCTTGTTTACAAAATCTAATTCTATATCCTCATTGAAGTCAGCCAACTTAGTCATTGCTTGTCTCACAACTGGATGAAAGTCCATCTTATCAGCAACTAAAGCATCATAAGAAAGGTCTATTTGTTTCCAAATGAACTTTGATAAACCTTCAAGCAATGCTTTACAACTTTCAATACTTATATCGGGATTGCTCTCAACATTTTCCTCTATCTTTTCAATAATGGTTTGGTAGTAGTCAATATTGGTGTATCGACTTTCCAAAGCTATTAATATGTCTTTCGTCTGTTTCATTCCTTAGCAAAACATTTTTTGTAAAGTGCCTTTTTTCCAATTTTCTATTTGCTTTATTTGCAAGTCTAAGTTGTTTATATTTTTATAAATCGATAGTAAAAAACGAGATATTTTTCGTTGTTCTTTTATCGATGGAACAGGAATTATTGCATTATCAAAATCTTTTAAGTTGTAATTACTTCTCCCATCACCTGTAGCAACTGAAATTGCGTAATTAATACTTTTGGGCGTATTATAATATATACAAACAAATTCAGGTAAAACGTAGTCAGTATTTACTCTTGTATTTAATGTCGCAAAACCAAGACAACCAACTAGGCTTTCATCAATTACTGCTGATATACCTATGTCACCAGTGTGGACAGTTACTATATCATTCAATTGAAATTTTTTATGCTTATGTTTTAATGCAAACGCCTCATCTAAATAAATCAACTGAGTTTTATTTACCCTATTTTCTTTGATGTCTGAATTTCTTATCAAAGGAATACCTACATCCACATAACTAGTAGTCATTGTCGTAACTAATCCAATTGCTGTGTTTGCAATGTCTGTTATTTTTTTCTTTTCCCATTCAGGAAAATCAGTCCCGTTATCATCTTTAAATCTCAATTGTTGTGAGAATAGTTTTTGCATTATGCCTTTCTTGTATTTTTCTAAAAGACATTTTTTCTTTTTGAGTACATTGATTTTATCGTCAACGCTTCTTATTAGAACAGCAATTTTGTCTTGTTCAGGATTTGAGGGAAGGTTTAATTCTATAAGTGATAATTGACTGGAATATAAATGCACCACAGAAATGCCTTGAGCTAAACTAGCTATATCTAATTTCTTTTTGTAGTTGAGATAGTAAGATAAAAACACTCCATTGTTTTTGGTTTTAATTACGTTTAAGTCACCTCCTAATGCAATTCCATTTCTTAATACACAAGAGGCCGTTGCAATATCAATTTGTGTTTCTCCTGATGCTGGAATTATTACATCATTAGCTTCACTAAAAACTAGATCATTTGCATCAATATTGGTTCTTGATTTTACGTCGCTAATTGTTTCTCCGTAAGTCGTGTATAGTTCTCCATAACGAATGCATTCAATAGCACCATTTTCAACAATATCTGCTTTTGAAATTCCTTTGCCTTTTGAAAAAATTGCAATTTCTCCAAATTTATGTTTCTCCCAATTGTCTTTAAATTCAGGAAAACGTAGTAGTGGTATGTTCATTTGCTTTTCCATTTTAAAAGGGTGTCGAAATATTTAATTCAATACAGAATTTTGTAATAGTTTCATCAGTGCTTTTTATTTCCTTATCTAATGCCTTTAATTCATTAGCAATAGCATTAATGTCAATAATTTCCTCGACTTCAAACGTGTCTACATACCTTGGAATATTTAGGTTATAATCTTTTTTTGCAATTTCTACTAATGTTGCCTTTTTACTGTATTTAGGAGTTTCTATTCTATTGCGGTAGGTGTCAATAATTAAATCAATGTCTTTTGTTCTTAAAACATTTTGAGTTTTTACTTTTTCGTAATGGTCGCCTCCGCTTGCATCAATAAACAAAATGTCATCTGGATTTTCTCGGCATCTTTTGAAAACCAAAATGCAAGTTGGAATACTTGTACCATAAAATATATTGGCTGGTAAGCCAATAACAGCATCTAAAAAATTCTTATTCTCTATCAAATACCTTCGTATGTGTTGTTCTGCACCACCTCTAAACAATGCACCGAGAGGCAATACGATTGCCATTGTTCCATTGTCTGCCAAATGGTAAATCATGTGTTGAACAAAAGCAAAATCTGCTTTGCTACTCGGTGCAAGTCGTCCGTATTGGCTAAAACGGTCGTCACTTGTAAACAATGGGTTAGCACTCCATTGAGCCGAAAATGGCGGATTGGCTACAATAGCTTCAAATTGTTTGTCAAT
Source organism: Flavobacterium sp. (assembly GCA_014377455.1). Classification (GTDB taxonomy): domain Bacteria; phylum Bacteroidota; class Bacteroidia; order Flavobacteriales; family Flavobacteriaceae; genus Flavobacterium. Next base: position 1,441 of record JACMPO010000100.1, on the reverse strand, counting down.
ATGCTGTGGGTGTTCTAGTGTGTCGTCTTGCTTAATATCAAATTGGCGGTAATGCACACCATGCAATATCATATTCATTCGGGCAAGGTTGTAGGTAGTACGGTTCATTTCTTGTCCGTAAAAATTACTTACATCTTCTACTTCTCTTGCCACACGAAGTAACAAAGAACCAGAACCACAAGTTGGGTCATAAACCGATTTTAGTTTTTGTTTTCCAGTCGTTACCAATTTTGCTAAGATTGTAGAAACCTGTTGCGGTGTGTAAAATTCACCTGCTTTTTTTCCTGCTCCACTGGCAAATTCTCCAATTAAGTATTCGTATGCATCACCTAAGACATCTACTTCATTTATATCTGATAATTTGAAATCAATTTTGTCGAGGTGAGTTAATACTTTTGCAATTATTGCATTTCTTGATTCGGGTGTTTTACCTAATTTGGAACTGTTCAAATCCATATCCTCAAATAGGTTTTCATAATCTTCTTCACTTTCGGTACCCATGGTACTTAACTGGATATTGATAAGGATTTTTTGCAAGTCCTCTAAAATGAAATTGGTTTTGCTTTCGTCAAATTTGTCAACATCATCATCATTATCGCCTTTGCCACGCTTTGCAACTTCTGTAAACAATTCTTCGGGTTTTAAAAAGTATCCCAATTTTTCAAGTGCTTCTTCTTTGATAGCTTCAATAAACTCTTTTCCATCCTCTGTTCTCGGCGTAATATCTCTAAACTTGATATTGTCCTGTTTTAATATCTCGTCAGCGAAAATATTCATTTTCTCGCTTAGGTATTTATAGAAAATGAAACCCAAAATGTAGTCACGAAATTCGTCTGCATTCATTTTGCCACGTAGCGTATTGGCAATGTTCCAAAGTTGGGCTTCTAATATTTTTTTATAAACTTTACTCATTAAGTTTGTATTTATTTTTTAAGTTGCAAAGGTACAATTTACGATTTGGTTAATGTCAAAAGTAGCAGCCAAGTTGGCAATTTACTAGTGATAGTTGAATGAGTGAGATTGGGTGCGATTGAACAAAATTAAATGTGCTACAAAAGCTCTGGCTTGTAGCTCTTTTAGTTTTACGGTGGGTTGGCATTTTGTCCATTTTTTTTCTGTTGATTAATCAAACTTATTTTATCTTCAAATATATAAAAAAATAATACAAATCTTCCAAACTTTATTTTCTGCTTTTAGCTTACAGTCAAAACTATCATAAAGACCAAAAATGTTAAAAATTATATAAATGTGCAATGCTTTCACAATAAACTTTTCGGATAGCTGTTATTATAGAAGTTTTAACAATTTAATTTTTATTATTATGGATTTTACATTGGAGAATTTTGATTTCAAAGTAGACACTTTGACAACGGTAGCAGAAATTGATCAACTGCTAGAGGAACAAGCGCTTCAAATAAAAGGTTTTGAAGTAAAACTAAGT
>JACMPO010000099.1 GCA_014377455.1 Flavobacterium sp. | reverse complement strand
TTATCCTGCTGCAGAGATGAAACACGGACCAATTGCACTTATTGACGAAAAAATGCCCGTAGTGGTTATTGCTCCAAAGCAAACCCATTATGATAAAGTAGTAAGTAACATTCAGGAAATTAAATCCAGAAGCGGTAAAATAATTGCTGTGGTAACTAAAGGTGATACTCAGGTTAAGGAACTTGCAGATCACGTTATCGAAATTCCAGAAACATCAGATGCTTTATCACCATTATTAACAACTATACCGTTACAGCTTTTGTCATACCATATTGCCGTAATGAGAGGTTGCAATGTAGATCAGCCAAGAAATTTAGCAAAATCAGTAACGGTGGAGTAAATTTTATATTGGTAACTAAAAAGTCACAATTTCAATTAAAATTGTGACTTTTTAGTTAAAGTAATTTAGGAATTCTATTGATCTAATTTTTTAATTTTTTCTTGAAATGATTTCCAATCAGATTGAATTACAATTTGTGTTGTACTATATTTTTTTCCTTTAACGTAGTCTAAAATATATTTTGCTCTTTCCTCAGAATCAGGATGAGAAGAAATCCAGGAAAAGCCACTAGTATTGTTATGATTTTGTGCTAATTCATACATAAAATCAGCCATGGGCTTTGGGTTTATGTTGGCTTTCAATAAATAATTAACTGCTGTTAAGTCAGCTTCTTTTTCCAGCGACCTTTCATAAGCTGTAGAGGAAAGTATTTTAAAAATTTCTTTAAGAATTTGACCACCTTTTCCTCCAGATGTCGCCTCTAATATAAGAGTTAATCCAATTTCTTTTGACAATTTTTTCATGACATGATTTTGTTGAATGTGAGCAATTTCATGGCTTAAGACACCTTGTAATGCTTCTTGTTTTTTACAGTTTAAGATTAATCCCGTGTAAACTACAAGATGATTGTTTGGTAAAGCAAAAGCATTAATATCTTCTTTTTTTACAATATGAATTTTTAATGAATCGAAGTTGATTTTATTTGCTTCACAAATGGGTTTTATTAATCTATTTAACAGCTTAGTAATACTGTCATTTGTAACAATATTTTCGCTGTGAGTTACATCATCCCAAATCAAATCACCTATTTTATTTTCGACCTTACTTGTTCGTTCTTTAATTTTAAATATCGAAACAAAATCAACATTAGAAAGCGCAAACCACATTCCAAAAAAACTAAGAAAAAGAATCAATCCCTGTATAACGGTTTTATTTTTCATTAAGCTTTACAAATTAAGTTTGTTAAATTTCCAAAAAACCACTGTTGAATATGTTTTCCTTTTCGAGTCTGTACCGCACAATATATGGTTGAAGCAAATTCTAAAATATTAAAAAACAAGATTGTAAAAATATAACCTATATACTGGTTTGTAGTTTTTTCATTTCTAAAAATAATTGCAATTGTCCACCAAAACCCTACACTGTTTGCACAAAGTAAAGTTAATTGTGACAGTAAAGCTTGTGTACAATGCCAACGAACAAAAAACGTCGATTTTCGATTAGCCAGATAGAAAAAAAGTGTTGCAAATAAATTTACAATTGGCAAAGGTAAACCCGCAATAATGGCAACTAGCGACATTAAATAGCTATTGGAAGCTCTTTCTAATTCATGATCAGAAGGCTTATATATAAATGTTGTTTCTTGAGTCATAATTCTTTTTTAATATTCCAAATCCAATTTAATAAAACTAAAACAATTAATAATAGAGCTATCCATTTAGTTTTAAATATTGTTTCTGTTTTTATATATGAATTAAAAAGAGTTTTTTTTCTAAAGAGAATATCATAAAAAATCCAAAAAGGAAAAAGTGTCATTATTATAAAAACGAAAATCCCAAAAGGATTTAGGTAAATTGAATTTAAAAATTGTCCTTGCCATATTAAAATTACGGCACGAGTTGTACCACAAGATGGGCAAGGAAAACCAGTAATTTTTTTTATCAAACAACCATTAAATGACATGTTACTTGAATATTGAATAGTATAAAATAAATATAAAAATCCAATAAAACTAGCAAATAACAAAACAAAGTAAAGCTTGTTTCTAGTCATTAATTAGTAAAGTGAATTTTGAAACAGTTCTAAATTTTTCTCGCGAGTTGCGCCTTGAATTAGAAAAAAATCTACAATAGTCCAAATACCTATGCCACCACAAGTAAGCAATTTTCCAATTCCCATTCCAGTATCGCCAATGTAAAATCTATCTATACCCAAGTGACCACCAAAGATTGAGATTATTAATGCTGTAGTAGGATCTTTAAACTGAAGACTGTAAATTAAGTTTGATTTTGAATCGTCTACACTTTCAAGTTTTTCTCTAATAAAAATTAAATGATGACTTTCAAAAAATTTAGAATTCATCATCATAAACATATCTACCTTGCTTGCTTCCATAATAATTTGTTTGGTTAGTTAATTTAAAGTTTATGCATCTAAAATATAAAATTTAACTATACAAATCACAAATTTTAGTAACTATCGTTTGGGCAAGTTTTTCATGGCTTTCAAAAGTCCAACCTGCTATATGTGGGGTGAGTATTACGTTGTCTGCATGTAGCAAATAGTTTAAGGCTTTTGGTTGCTTGATAATTTTATTTTTATCAGATAAAAATAAATCTTCAAATGAAAGTTTTTCATACTCCAAAACATCTAGACCAGCACCAAGAATTTTACCCGATTTTAATGCAACAACCAAATCATCTGTAACTACATTTTTGCCTCGAGAAGTATTTATAAACCAAAATGGCTTTGCAAAATCATTTATAAATTTTTTATCTATCATTTTGTCAGTAAGAGGAGTCCAAGGAATATGTAAACTTAATACATCAGATTTTTCTTTTAATTCTGGTAATGATATTTGTTTTGCATTATTATCGCCAACATTATCTAAAATGTCGTAACATATAACTTCAACGTTAAAGCCACGTAGTTTTTGGGCGAAAGATTTTCCCATATTTCCATATCCAATTATTCCAACTACCTTACCATCAAGTTCATAACCACGATGTCCTTCTCTAATCCATTTTCCATTTCGTATCGATTGATCGGCTTTATTTAACTTGTTCAATAACGATAGTAGCATAGCTAAAGTGTGTTCGCCAACAGCATTTCTATTTCCTTCTGGCGCAACAATTAAAGTAATATTTTTACTTTTTGCGTAGTCGTAATCAATGCTTTCTAAGCCAGCACCAACACGTGCAATAAATTTTAAATTTGAAGCCTTATCAATAAAAGATTTATCTATTTTAAACCGACTTCGAATCACAATTCCTTGATAATTTTGAATTTTTTCTTCGATTTTTTCTTTTGATGAGGTATAATCTTCATCATTTGTAAAACCAGCACTTACAAGCTGATTCAATAATAATGGATTATTGCTATCAAGGTGTAAAATTTTAATATTTTGTAAATTAGGTTCCAATTAATATAATATTATACTTAATTTATTAAACTGTACAGATAAAATGATAAGAGCAATCCAAAACACAAAAAATTATTTTAAAATCCCTTGAGATGTATCTGGTGGCGGAATTTTACCGCCATTTAATTCTTTTGTTTTGTTGTCTAAACGCTCTTTAACGGTGATATAAATTTTTTTGAATTCTTTGGCGTCTTGTGAATAATATTGAATGTTGTCGGCAAACGTTATGCTGTCAATTTTATATTTACTTTTTATAAATTCAGACGCTTTTGGATAACTATATTGAACACCCATCGATTGTGTTTTTGCTGCTTCAAGTAAGGATAAATCGTAAATAATATTAACCAATACCTCTTTTTCTAATAGATTTTTAGGTGGTTTTATTACTTCTTTTTTACAGGCAGTAATTGTAATTATTGCCAATAATATTAGAATTATTTTTTTCATATTTAAATTTTATCGGTCAAAAAATAAACGTTTACCTACTTTTATTTCTTTCACTTTTGCATTTTCAAAAACCAACTGACCATTTACAAATGTATGCGATATTCGTGATTTAAAAGTAGTGCCTTCAAAAGGAGACCATCCGCATTTATATAAAATATTATCTTTATTTACGCTCCACGGTTTTGCAGGATTTATGATAACTAAATCGGCGTAATAGCCTTCTTTAATAAATCCACGTTTTTCAATTTTAAAAATTTTAGCAGGATTGTGGCACATTTTTTCAACGATTTTCTCAATTGAAATTTTCCCTTGATGATGCGCTTCAAATAGTGCTACTATTGCATGCTGAACTAATGGACCACCCGAAGGCGCTTTAGTGTAAACTTGTAACTTTTCGTCTAAAGTATGTGGCGCATGATCGGTAGCAATAACATCTATTCTGTCGTCCAATAAAGCTTCCCAAAGCTCTTTTCTGTCATTTGCAGATTTTATTGCGGGATTCCATTTTATCAAGTTGCCTTTTGTAAGATAATCTTCATCGGAAAACCACAAATGATGAATACAAACTTCGGCAGTAATTTGTTTTTCCTCTAAAGGAATTTTATTTGTAAATAAATCAAGTTCTTTAGCTGTTGAAATATGGAAAACATGAAGTCTTGCTCCAGTGCGCTTTGCCAAATCGATTACCCTAACAGTCGATTTATAACATGCTTCAACGCTTCGTATTTCTGGATGAAACTGTACAGGAATATTGTCGCCATATTCTAATTTATATTTTTCAAAATTACGTTTCACGGTAGTTTCATCTTCACTGTGGACAGCAATTAATAAACCAGTTGAAGAAAATATTTTTTCTAATGATTCAGAATTATCAACCAACATGTCGCCAGTTGATGATCCTAAAAATATTTTTAAACCGGCTACATTTTTTGGATTTGTTTTCAAAATTTCTTCAAGATTATCGTTTGTGCCACCCATCATAAATGAATAGTTAGCAAACGATTTTTGTGAAGCAATTTGATATTTTTGTTCGAGTAATTCTTGGGTAATTGCATTAGGAACGGTGTTTGGTTGCTCTATAAAAGAAGTAATTCCACCAGCAACTGCTGCACGAGATTCCGATTCTATATCGCCTTTGTGGGTTAACCCTGGTTCTCTAAAATGCACTTGATCGTCTATTGCGCCAGGAATTAAATAATTTCCTTCGGCATCAATAACTTTACAATTGGAACTTTTGTGACTAATATTTGGCGCGATTTCGGATATGAATTCGCCTTCAATAAGCACATCACCTTCAAAAATAGATCCTTCGTTTACAATTTTTGCATTTTTGATTAAAATGGTATTCATTTTATATAAGTTTATAATCTATTCAAAAACTTTTTTATCCGCAAAGATATTACACCAAAAATGGCTTCTTTTATTATGGAACCACTCATTTTAGATTGCCCTTTAGTTCGGTCTGTAAAAATTACCGGAACTTCCTGAATGACATAATTTTTTGCAAAAGCTCGATATTTCATTTCGATTTGAAAGGCATATCCAATAAATTTTATCTTGTCTAAGTTGATGTTTTGTAATACTTTTTTATTGTAACAAATAAATCCTGCGGTAGCATCCATAATTTTCATTCCGGTAATCATTCGAACATAAACCGAAGCAAAATAAGATAGTAAAACCCTACTTAAAGGCCAGTTAACTACATTTACTCCTGTAACATAACGGGAACCAATTGCTAAATCTGATCCTTCAAAGTGACATGCATGATATAATTTTTCAAGATCATTTGGATTGTGTGAAAAATCGGCATCCATTTCAAAAATGTAGTCGTAATTATGAGCTAAAGCCCATTTAAATCCATGAACGTACGCAGTTCCTAATCCAGATTTTTTAGTTCTAATTTCAAGATAAAGTTGCTCTGGAAATTCTTTTTGCAATTCAATGACTTTAACAGCTGTTTTATCTGGCGAGTTATCGTCTACTATAAGTAAATGAAATTCTTTTTGTAATGAAAACGTTGCTCTAATTATACTTTCGATGTTTTCGATTTCATTATAAGTAGGAATAATTACGATGCCACAATTCATATTTTTTCATAAAAGATGCAACAAAAATACTCATTTTATAAATTGATAATCTTAATAATTTTATAATACTAATCGATAACTAAAAAATAGTAATTTTGTATTAATGATTTTAATTGATTTACATCCTCGAATCGTTGAGAATAAAGACTGGGCAACTCTAGTTTTTATGATGGCTTTGGCTCTAATTGTATTAGCGAAATCTAACTTTGAAAATCGTTTTAGTGATTTTGTTCGCCTGTTAATATCTGATAAGTATATGAAAATTTATCGTGATAGTAGCAATTTAATGAGTGGTTTTGCCATTTTGTTCTTTATCGTAAATATGATTTCTTTATCGTTTTTCATACAATTGGTTTTGGTTCATTTTGGTTATGGACTAAAAACCGATTGGGTTCTTTTTATCCGAATTTTTACATTATTGAATGTTTTTATTGTTTGTAAATTCCTTGTTGAAAAAATTATAGGGACTACTTTTGGAGTAGAAGATGTAGTGGAAGAGTTTAATTTACAAAAAGTTAGCTTTAGAACTTTTACAGGAATGTTACTTTTACCTGTTTCGACAATTCTGTTTTACGGGAACTATTCTACTAATCTTATTATTTTAAGTATAATTTCAATATTATTATTAATTAATGCAGTAACTTATTTGATTTCATTGAGAAATTATCAAAATTTATTAATTGGCAAGTTGTTTTATTTTATTTTGTATATTTGCGCACTTGAAATAGGGCCTTATTATTTCATTTATTATTTGATTAAAAAAAATTAGAGCATCAATGTCAAACATGAAAGTGAAAACGATTCTGGTATCCCAACCAGAGCCAAAAGTGGAAAATTCGCCTTATTTTGATTTACAATTAAAACACAAGGTTAAAATAGATTTTCGTTCTTTTATTCATGTAGAAGGCGTAAATGCAAAAGATATTAGAGCTCAAAAAATTGACTTAAATAATTTTACGGCTATAATTTTAACCAGCAAAAATGCTGTTGATCATTTTTTTCGAGTTGCTGAAGAGATGAGATATAAAGTTCCAGAAGATTTAAAATATTTTTGTCAATCGGAAGCTATTGCATTTTATTTGCAAAAATATGTTGTTTATAGAAAAAGGAAAATATATGTAGGTCAAAAAGACTTTGCAGATATGAGTACGCTTTTTAAAAAATATAAAGAAGAAAAGTTTTTGTTACCCGCATCCGATCAGTTAAATGCAGATGCTCCCATAACCTTGAACAACATGAAAGTGAACTGGACGCAAGCTGTTTTTTACAAGACGGTAATGAGTGATTTGTCTGATTTAGCCGATGTTTATTATGATGTTTTGGCTTTTTTTAGCCCAACAGGAATCAAGTCGCTTTTTAAAAATTTTCCAGATTTTAAACAAAACGAAACCAGAATTGCTGTTTTTGGTAGTACAACCCAAAAAGAAGCTTTGGAGCACGGATTACGGATTGATATTTTAGCACCAACTCCAGACACCCCATCAATGACTATGGCTCTCGAAAAGTATGTAGCTGATGCAAATAAAGGAAAATAACATTTTTAAACATAAAAAAATCCCAAATGTAAATTTGGGATTTTTTATACAATTAATTTTAATTAATCTATTATCTATTAATTAGATTTCAAAGTAGCATCTAAGTTTTTTTCAATTTTATGTCCAGGTCGCGACCATTTTGGTTTTTCGCCTAGCGATTCATATTTAGAATCTTTTGCTTCAACAGTTTCCGGTTGGGCAACTTTTATAAACGGTTTTTGAGGTGTTAAGCCCAATAATTCAAACATTTTCATGTCATCTTCTACATCTGGATTAGGAGTTGTTAAAAGTTTGTCTCCGGCAAAAATAGAATTTGCACCAGCAAAAAAGCACATTGCTTGACCTTCACGACTCATGTTAGTTCGACCAGCAGATAATCGTACTTGTGTGTTTGGCATTACAATTCGAGTTGTAGCAACCATTCTAATCATTTCCCAAATTTCCACAGGTTTTTCTTCCTCGAGTGGTGTTCCTTCAACTGCAACTAAAGCATTTATGGGTACTGATTCCGGTTGCGGATTTAATGATGATAATGCCACTAGCATTCCACCTCGGTCGGCTATGCTTTCTCCCATTCCAATTATTCCACCACTACAAACTGTTACATTTGTTTTTCTAACATTTTCAATAGTATCAATCCGATCTTGAAATCCTCTAGTCGAAATTACTTCTTTATAATATTCTTCTGAGGTATCTAAATTATGATTATAAGCATAGAGTCCAGCTTCTGCAAGTCTTTTAGCCTGATTTTCGGTTATCATTCCTAGAGTACAGCAAACTTCCATATCTAGTTTATTGATTGTTCGAACCATCTCTAAAACTTGATCAAACTCTGGTCCGTCTTTAACATTTCGCCACGCTGCGCCCATACAAACTCTTGATGATCCACTCGATTTTGCCCGAAGTGCTTGTGCCTTTACCTGACTTACAGTCATCAAATCATTTCCTTCTATATTAGTGTGGTATCGTGCCGCTTGAGGACAATAACCACAATCTTCAGGGCAACCTCCGGTTTTTATTGATAAAAGTGTAGAAACTTGTACAACATTAGGATTGTGATTTTCTCTATGAATTGTTGACGCTTCATACAGTAAATCCATCATAGGCTTATTATATATTGCAATTATTTCTTCTGTTGTCCAGTTATATTTGGTTATGCTCATTATTTATTTTTTAGGTTGCTTCAAAAATAGTTAATTTGTTTTAATATAAAATTATGTTGCGATTAAGAATTATAAGTTAGGCAGTTATTTATTTTTTAAAGTCAGATTTTTCATCATCATCTCTAAACGCATTTTTTGTTCTCCAATACTGCATGTTAATAAACACAACTATCAATACTGAAGCAATACCTTCAATCATTAAACCGAAGCAATACTCAGCAACTGACGGTTTTCCTCCAAATAAAAAAGCATGCGATAATTTATCTAAATAAGTGGCACCACCTCTAAAATATACGTAAAGTGCAAGGCCGATAATTCCCAGTACAATACCAACAAAACCGGTTAAACCCGTTGAAACTAAATTTGAAATATACCCTTTTTTTCCTTCACTAAGATTTGATTTTATGGTTCTATTAAGTCCATAAATTATAATTAAAACATTAAATATTCTGAGAATATAATAATTAGACAGTCCCAAAACCTCCATTAACAGAAAGTAAATTCCAATTCCCAGAAAGATAATAAAGCCGTTTAAAAATTCTTTAGATAATTTCATAATAAAAGGTTTGCGTTAAGAGTTAATTACTCTCAAATTTAGAAATAAATTAATAACATTAAAGCATTTTAACATTAAAAATGAAGTTAGCATTAAATTCTACTTGATGAAGAAAGATATCCAAGAGAATAAATTTTGTCTGCTTCGAGTTGTAATTTTAGCGCTTCAAGAGAATTAAATTTTTGTTCCTCCCGAATTTTATCTAAAATAGAAATTGTTAAATTAGAATTATAAAGATCGGCATCAAAATTAAAAAAATATACTTCTATAGTTTGGTTTTCCCCACTAACTGTTGGACGATTACCAATATTCATCATTCCAAAAACAATTTTATTTTCATAACAACTTTGAACAATGTAAACTCCGTTTTTAGGAATTAACTTGTAATCTTCTTTAATTTCAATATTTGCGGTAGGGAAACCAATTGTTCTGCCAAGTTTTTTCCCAGAGATTACTTTGCCTGAAAAAAAGTAATTGTAAGTTAGATAGTCGTTTGCTAAATTTAAGTTTCCATCATGAATTGCATTTCTTATTTTAGTTGAACTTACCGCTATTTCGTTTAATTCTTGAACAGAAATTTGTTCCACTTCAAAATTATATTTTTTACCAAAAACAATTAAATCATTAATGTTTGCTGTTCTATTTTTTCCAAATCGATGATCATGACCAATTATTATTTTTTGAATATTGAGCTTGTCTACTAAAATATTTTTTACAAATTCTTCTGCCGAAAGTAGTGAAAATTCTTTATCAAACGGATGTACAATTAAATTATCAATCGCTATTTTATTTAACAAAAATATTTTTTCGTCTACAGTATTCAACAATTTTATATTTGATTCAGCCTGTAAAATCATCCGAGGATGTGGAAAAAATGTTAAAACAACACTTTCGCAATTTAAGTATTGGGCAGACTCTTTTAGTTTTTCCAATATTTTTCTGTGTCCAATATGAACTCCATCAAAAGTCCCAATAGTAATTACAGATTTTTTTTGGTTATTATATTCAGAAAACGAATGGTATATATGCAATTTTAAAACATTTAAGTGTGTAAAATTACGCTTTTCATTTCAGATTGAAAAAAATAATTACAAAACTTGTTTAATAAAAAGGAATGCTTTTAGTAGAGTAATATTCTAGTTCATTCAATTATAATGTTAAAAATTATAATGTTATAATAAAAAAAGTTAAATTTGTATATTAAAAATTTAAATAATCAACTAATGAAAAATTTTTTACTTTTATTAACTCTTTTATTTATAACTACAGGTTATTCACAAACAGCTAAATTATGGTCATCTGTAACAACTACAGACAATATTAGAGCTTCAAAATCAACTTTAAGACAGGGTTTCCCCGAAGATTTTAAATTGTTTAAACTTAATCTCCAATCTTTTAGACAAGTTTTATTTACCGCACCTCAAAAAAATTCGAATCTTGGTGGCGCAATAGTTTCTTTTCCTAATGTAGAAGGTAAAATGGAACAATTTGAGGTTTTTGAATCTTCTAATTTTGATATTGATTTGCAAAATCAATTTCCTGATATCCGAGCATATATTGGAATAGGAAAAGATGATGTAAATGCTCAAATCAGAATAAGTGCATCACCATCGGGAATCCAAACTATGATTTTCAGAACTGATAAGTCTAATGAGTTTATGGAGCCATACAGTGCCGAAGGAACTATATACGCGGTTTATAATTCATCCAGAATCAAAGGGCAGTTGCCTTTTACATGTTCAACTGAAGACGTTGAATTATTTAATGCAAATAAGTCAACGATTACTCAATTATCAAACACTGCTCAATTAAAAACATTTAGGTTAGCCTTGTCGTGCACTGCTGAATATGCTAATTATTTTGGAGCAACGAGTGCTTCAAATTTTAATTTAGTTTTAGCTGCATTTAATGCTACAATGACAAGAGTAAACGGAGTATTTGAAAAAGATTTTGCTTGCCACATGAATTTAATATCGAACGAATCTTCAATTGTATATTATAATTCAGCAACCGATCCTTATTCAGACGCTGCAAATTTTAGCAATTGGAATAGTGAATTACAAGCAAACTTAACTACAACTATAACAGAAGCAACTTACGATATTGGTCATCTTTTTGGGGCTTCAGGCGGCGGCGGAAATGCGGGATGTATAGGTTGTGTTTGTGTAAATGGAAGTAAAGGAAGTGGTATAACTTCACCAGCTGATAATATACCAATGGGAGATAATTTTGATATTGATTATGTAGCTCACGAAATGGGACACCAGTTTGGCGGAAATCATACTTTTTCTCACACCTCAGAAAATAATGCTGTAAATGTAGAGCCGGGTTCTGCTTCAACAATTATGGGATATGCTGGTATTACTGGTGCCACAGATGTTCAAGCTCATTCTGATGACTATTTTGCATATAGAAGTATCTTACAAGTGCAAACAAATTTAGCAAGTAAGACCTGTCCAATAACTACAACTCTTTCTAATTTACCTCCAGTTATGAATGCTGGTGCAGATTACACAATCCCAAAAAGTACTCCATTCAAATTAACTGGTACTGGAACAGATCCTAATGGAAATGCTATTTCATATTGTTGGGAAGAAAATGACGATGCTACAACTGTAGGAAGCACTCAGTCATTTCCATCCCCAACTAAAACTAACGGAGCAAACTTTAGATCATTAAGTCCAGTTTCAACCGGAGAACGTTATTTTCCAAAACTTTCAAGTGTAGTTGCTGGAACAAACTCTACAACTTGGGAAACCTTATCATCAATTGCAAGAGTTCAGAATTTTACCTTAACAGGAAGAGATAATGTAGCCGGCGCAGGACAAACAGGAACTGATGCAATGGTTGTTACTGTCAGCGGTACAACTGGACCTTTTGATGTGACATCTCAAACCACAGCAGAAACTTGGCAACCTAATGAGAATAAAACTATAACATGGGCTGTAAATGGTGCAAATACATTGCCTGGGTCTGCAAATGTGAATATTATGCTGTCAACAGATGGAGGTTTAACATTTCCAACAGTTTTAGCTACCGGAGTTCCTAATAACGGATCTGCTTCGATAGTGGTTCCAAATGTTGCATCACAAACATGTAGAGTTATGGTAAAACCTACAGGAAATATATACTATGATATAAACACTATAAACTTTTTAATAGGCTATAC
>JACMPO010000098.1 GCA_014377455.1 Flavobacterium sp. | reverse complement strand
GTAAATTTTTCTGATAAAAAAATAAACATTAGTTAAACCGTCATCGAAAACGTTTTCGTGTTGAAAACTTTCTCAAAAATACTCCTTTTTAGCACCAAAATTGCGATTACTAAAAATATAATATATCTTTATTAAATTATTACAATTAGCCCACTTTAAACCATGAGAAGAAAAGTTACTTTAAAACAGATTGCAAAAGAATTAGATGTATCTATCTCAACAGTGTCAAAATCATTAAGAAACAGTCTTGAAATTAGTGAAGATACGAGACAAAAGGTACAAGCATTTGCCAAATTATATAACTATAAACCTAATAACATCGCGTTAAGTTTAAAAAATCGTAGGTCAAAAACGATTTGTATTATAATACCAGAAATCATACATCATTTTTTTGCAACCGTAATTAGCGGTGTCGAAAAAATTGCAAATGAAAAAGGTTATAATGTTTTGGTTTGTTTATCGGATGAGTCTTTCGATAAAGAAGTTATCAATATAGAAATGTTAGCAAACGGAACCATCGATGGATTTATAATGTCTCTTTCCAAAGAAACACAGCAAAAACGTGATTTTCATCACATTTCAGAAGTAATAAGTCAAGGAATGCCAGTAGTAATGTTCGATCGAGTTACTAACGATATTTTATGTGATAAAGTCATAATTGATGATGCTTTAGCTGCTTTTAATGCAACTCAATTTTTGATAAACAAGGGATTTTCAAAAATAGGTTTACTTTCAACTGTAGATTATGTTAGTGTTGGAAAACTACGAACAGAAGGTTACATAAATGCTTTAAAAACTAATGATATCGTAGTCAATGAAAATTTAATTCTTAAAATTGAAGACACCGATAATTTTGAATCTCAGATAGTTTCATTATTAGAAAACAATAAATTAGATGCCATTTTTGCAGTAAATGAAATTTTTGCTGTTACCGCTATTAAAGTAGCGTCAAAACTTGGTATTAAAGTTCCAGAAGACTTGTCGATAATAGGTTTTACAGACGGAATTATTTCTAAATATTCTTCGCCATCTATAACAACAGTAAGTCAAAATGGAATAAAAATGGGCGAGAAAGCCGCTAAAATGTTAATCGAAAAGTTAGAAATCGAAGAAGAAGAATACGACGAACAATATAAAACAGAAGTTATTGAAACAGAACTTGTTGAACGCGAATCTACACTTTAAAAGCATCATAAACGTCTAACTTTGTCAATTTTAGTTTTATAACTTACACGAATCAATTTATCAACAAATAACGTTTTCGTAGCGTAAATTACCAAATAACGTTGCTGATTAAATTTCTATTGAAAAACTTTTTTATCTTTACCCAATCAAAGCTTGGATTTTTACTTCGAAAACAAAAATAAGTTTTGATAAGCATCGCGCTTATCGTTGTTTAATTCATTAAAATACGATAATGGAAAAGCGTAAATTAAGTTTCTGGCAAATTTGGAACATGAGTTTTGGATTTCTAGGAATTCAAATGGGTTTTGCATTGCAAAATTCAAATGTTAGCAGAATATTTCAAACTCTAGGAGCAAACATTGACGACATTCCAATTCTTTGGGTAGCTGCGCCATTAACAGGACTTATTATTCAACCTATTATCGGTTATTTTTCTGATAGAACTTGGACTAAATTAGGTCGTAGAAAACCTTATTTTTTAGCTGGAGCAATTCTAGCATCAGTTGCATTATTTGTAATGCCAAATTCACCTGTTTTATGGTTTGCAGCAGGAATGCTCTGGATTATGGATGCATCAATTAATGTATCAATGGAGCCATTTCGAGCCTTTGTTGGCGATAATTTACCCGATTCTCAAAGAACTTCTGGTTTTGCAATGCAAAGTTTCTTTATCGGAATTGGAGCTTACTTTGCTTCTAAACTACCTTTGATATTTACACATTTTGGGGTAAGTAACACAGCACCTTTGGGAATAATTCCGGACTCTGTTAAGTATTCATTTTATTTTGGCGGTATTGCATTTATCGTTACTGTACTTTGGACAGTAATTACATCTAAAGAATATTCGCCAGATGAACTAGAAGCTTTTGAAAACAACAAAGAAGTTACTTTTAAAAAAGAGGCACACTCAGCCGCATGGTTTGCAAATAATGGGCGATCGCACTTTACAAAAGGAATTTTGTTTTTAATTATAAGTGCTATTTTTTCATTTTTTATCTATAATTATAATCTTAAAAAAGATTTATACGTCCTTTCAATAGGTTTAATAGGATTAGGTGGAATTGTGATGTTAGCTTCTGGATTAATGCAAAAATCGAATAAAACTGAGAATGGTTTTGTAACTATTATGAATGATTTTCAGTTTATGCCAAAAATAATGAAACAATTAGCTTGGGTACAATTCTTTTCGTGGTTTGCACTGTTTTCTATGTGGATTTACACAACGCTTGCCGTGACACAACACATTTACAAAACCACAGATACTACCTCGAGTGCGTATAACACAGGTGCAAATCAGGTTGGTGAGATGTTTGCTAACTATAATTTGATTGCTGCAATAGCTGCATTTTTACTTCCATTATTAGCAAAATACACCAGTCGAAAATTCACTCATTTTGTTGCCTTAGTTTGTGGTGGTTTAGGCTTAATTTCTATTTATTTTATATCTGAACCTACAACCTTTACTATCGAATGGCTTCCGATGATTGGAGTTGGAATTGCTTGGGCAAGTATATTATCTGTGCCATATGCAATGCTATCAGGATCTTTACCATCTAATAAAATGGGATATTATATGGGAGTTTTCAACTTTTTTATTGTAATCCCTCAACTGGTTGCTGCTTCAATTTTAGGATTTTTAGTTTCAAAGTTTTTTAATAGCGAACCAATTTATGCACTTTTGATTGGCGGTGCTTCAATGATTCTTGCGGGAATTATTTCACTTACCATAAATGATGAATCAAAAATTATAATTAATGAATAAAAAAGCTTTTATATTCGACCTTGACGGCGTAATTGTAGACACAGCAAAATATCATTTTTTGGCGTGGCAAAAATTGGCTCAAGAATTAGGAATCGAATTTACACCCGAACATAATGAACAACTAAAAGGAGTAAGCCGAGTGCGATCGTTAGATATTATTTTAGACTTAGGAAAAATTACAGCTTCGCAACCCGATAAAAATAAATGGTTATTTCAAAAAAATGAAGATTATTTGTCTTATTTAATAGATATTGACCAAAGTGAAATTTTACCAGGAGTTTTGCCAGTTTTACACTTTTTAAAAGATAAAAACCAGCACATTGCATTAGGTTCAGCAAGTAAAAATGCCCGACCAATATTAGAAAAAACTGGAATTTTAAATTTATTTGATGCAATAGTTGATGGTAATGATGTTACTAATGCAAAACCAGATCCTGAAGTTTTTTTGCAAGCAGCTCGATTATTAGGTGCGTCAAATCAAGATTCTATTGTTTTTGAAGATTCTGTAGCGGGAATTCAAGCGGCGAATACTGCTGGAATGACAAGCATTGGAATTGGCGAAGAAGCCGTTTTACACGAATCTAAATACATCTTTCACGATTTTACATTTATTGATGTTTCATTTATTGAGTCGTTGATAAATTAATTTTTGTTTCAAGTTTAAAGTTTCAAGTTCTAAAACCTGAAACCCGAAACCTGAAACTTTTTTAAAACTTAAATTAAAATGAATCAAGATTATATAAAACCTGATAATTGGTCAATTATAGAAGAAGGATTTGATAA
Organism: Flavobacterium sp.; assembly: GCA_014377455.1. Lineage (GTDB taxonomy): Bacteria > Bacteroidota > Bacteroidia > Flavobacteriales > Flavobacteriaceae > Flavobacterium. Next base: position 12,232 of record JACMPO010000098.1, on the reverse strand, counting down.
AGATAGAGTCAAATCATCCGAGAGCCTGTTCAGTATAGGAAACGGAGCCATGGGGCAACGTGCTAATTTTGAAGAAAATTATTCGGGAGAAACTTTTCAAGGAAGTTACATTGCCGGAATATATTATCCAGATAAAACCAAAGTTGGCTGGTGGAAAAACGGTTATCCTAAATATTTTGCTAAAGTTTTAAATGCGCCAAATTGGATTGGAATTGATATTGAAATCAATGGCGAAATATTAGATTTAAATACCTGTAAAGAAGTAACTAAATTTAAGCGTGAATTAAACATGAAAGAAGGTATTTACTACCGATCTTTCCATGCAGTTTTACAAAACGGAACCGAAATTGAAGCTAAAATTACTCGTTTCCTTTCGTTAGATTTGGACGAACTTGGCGTTATCAATTATCAAATTACAGCATTAAATAAAAATTCAACTATTATTTTTAAACCCTATTTAGATGCAGGAGTAACTAATGAAGATGCCAATTGGGAAGAAAAATTTTGGGAACCATCTGATGTAAATTATTCTGAAAATAAAGCATTTGTCACAGCCAGAACGTTTAAGACACATTTTGTTGCCACAACATTTATGCAGAATTCGATTTTGTTGAACAATAAAAATTTAAATCTATCTCCATCTAATGTTTTTTCAGATAAAGAGAAAGTACAATTTACTTATGAAGTTGCTGTTTCTAAAGGTGAAACTACTACAATCCAAAAATTTGCTGGCTATACCGTTTCTCTAAATCATGAAAATACAGAGCTTGGTGCCAAAAATGTTTTAGAAAAAGCAATTTTATTTGGTTTTTCTAAATTAGTTCAAAACCAAATTACCGCTTGGGCAAAAATTTGGGAAATGAGCGATATTACCATCGATGGCGATGTAAAAGCACAACAAGGAATCAGATTTAATATTTTTCAACTTAATCAAACCTATTTAGGCAAAGATTCTCGCTTAAATATTGGACCTAAAGGATTTACTGGTGAAAAATATGGTGGTTCAACTTATTGGGATACTGAAGCGTATTGCATTCCTTTTTATATGGCTACTAAAGATCAGCAAGTTGCCCGAAATTTATTGACTTACAGATACAATCAGTTGGATAAAGCCATTGAAAATGCTAAAGACAATTTAGGATTTAAAAATGGCGCAGCGCTATATCCAATGGTAACCATGAATGGCGAAGAATGTCATAACGAATGGGAAATTACGCACGAGGAAATTCATAGAAATGGCGCTATTGCCTTTGCAATTTTCAACTACCACAGATTCACTGGTGATTACAGCTATATTCCCGAAAAAGGACTTGAAGTTTTAATTGGTATTGCACGTTTTTGGCATCAAAGAGCCAGTTATTCAACTAACAGAAATCAGTATATGATTTTAGGAGTTACTGGTCCTAATGAATATGAAAATAACGTAAACAATAATTTTTATACTAATTACATAGCAAAATGGTGTCTTGATTATACGTATGATCAAATTCAGAAAGTATTTTTAGAATATCCGTTAGATCACAAACGAATTACCGAGAAAGTAAAAATAACAGAAGCTGAATTGCAAGATTGGAAAAAAGTATCTCAAAATATGTATTTTCCGTTCTCGAAAGAGCACGATGTATATTTGCAACAAGATGGATTTTTAGATAAAGATTTAGTTCCGGTAAAAGATTTAGATAAAAGCCAACGACCTATTAACCAAAAATGGAGTTGGGACAGAGTTTTGCGTTCGCCATATATAAAGCAAGCTGACACTCTGCAAGGATTTTATTTTTTTGAAGATCATTTCACTACAGAACAATTAGAAAAACATTTTAATTTTTACGAACCATTTACAGTTCACGAGAGTTCGTTATCGCCTTGCGTACATTCTATTCAAGCGGCGAAATTGAATAAAATAGATATGGCATATACGTTTTATTTACGTACTTCTAGGTTAGATCTCGACGATTATAATAAAGAAGTTGAAGAAGGATGTCATATTACTTCAATGGCAGGAACTTGGATGAGTATTGTGGAGGGCTTTGGCGGAATGCGTGTTAAAAATGATGCACTGCATTTTGAACCTAAAATTCCTAAAGAATGGAAAGGATATTCGTTTAAAATAAATTTTAGAAATCAAATAGTAAAAGTTTCTGTAAATCATCATGAAACTAATTTTTCATTAGAAGGCGATAATGCAATTTCGGTATTTGTAAATGGAAATAAAGTTTTGGTTGAACCAGATAAAATGGTAACGGTATAAAATTTACTCATAACCCTTTTAGTGAATATAATGCTAAAGGGGTTTTTTATAAATAAACATGAAAAAAATTCTTTTACTCTTGTTAATGTCAAATACTATTTTTTCTCAAATTGAGAGAGTCGAACCGCCGTTTTGGTGGAGCAATATGAATTTGTCGAGTGTTCAAATTATGTTTTATGGAAAAAATATCAATCAATATGATGTTTCTGTAAATAAAGATGTAATTATCGAAAACATTCAAAAAACTGAAAATCCAAACTATATTTTTGTAACCATAAACACCAAAAATATTCCAGCAACAGAATTACTTTTTTCATTTAAAACCAAAAATAAAATTGCTTTCACTCATAAATACACAATAAATTTGAGAAAAGTAAATTCTAAATTCAGAAAAAGTTTCGACTCATCAGATGTAATTTATTTAATAATGTCCGATCGATTTGCTAACGGTAACCCTGATAATGACAGCGACAAAATTTTAACCGAAAAACTTGACAGAACTAATCCTAATGGCAGACACGGTGGCGATATTGAAGGAATAATCAAACATTTAGATTACATAAAAGAATTGGGTGCAACTGCAGTTTGGCCAACGCCACTTTGCCAAGATAATGACGAAAAAGGTTCGTACCATACTTATGGACAATCTGACGTGTATGCAATAGACTCGCGTTTTGGCACAAACGATGATTATGTGCGATTGAGCTCGGAATTACACCAACTCGGCATGAAAAATATTATGGATTATGTTACCAATCATTGGGGTTGGAAACATTGGATGATGAACGATTTACCAACTAATGATTGGATTCATCAATTTCCTCAATACACACAAACCAATCACCGAAGAGAAAGTTTGAATGATATTTATGCTTCAAAAATTGATGCTCAAGTGTGTTCTGACGGTTGGTTTGTAAAAACTATGCCCGATTTAAATCAGTCAAATCCCTTGGTTTTAAAATATCTTACACAAAATGCTATTTGGTGGATAGAATATGCTGATTTAGATGGATTTAGAGTTGACACGTATCCTTATAATGATAAAGATGGAATTTCAAAATGGACCAAAGCCATAACCGACGAATATCCAAATTTTAATATTGTAGGTGAAGCGTGGTTAAACAGTCCGGCAAAAATATCCTATTGGCAAAAAGACAGTAAAATAGGTGCACTTCAAAGTTTTAATTCCTATTTGCCATCAGTTATGGATTTTCCGTTGTTTGACGCCTTCAGCACTGTTTTTAATCAAGACAAACAAGAATGGGAAAAAGGAATGATTAATTTTTATTTGAATTTCACAAACGATTTTTTGTATGCAAACCCCAATAATATTTTAACCTTTATAGAAAATCACGACACGAACCGATTTAATGATATCTATAAAAGTGATTTTAAAAAATATCAAATGGCAATGACACTTTTAGCCACAGTTCGCGGAATTCCACAGTTGTATTATGGTTCAGAAATAGGAATGACAGGAAATAAAGATAAAGCTGGCGATGGTGACATTAGAAGGGATTTTCCTGGCGGTTGGTCTGCCGATTCTTCGAATGCATTTTCAAAATCGGGACGCACAGCAGAACAACAAAAATACTTTGATTTCACAAAGAAATTATTCAATTGGCGCAAATCAAAAGCGGTTATTCATTCTGGCAAATTGATGCATTACATTCCCGAAAACAATGTTTATGTTTATTTTAGATACAACGAGACAGAAAGTGTAATGGTTATTGTTAATAATTCAAATGAAAAACAGACCTTTAAAACCAATCGTTTTCAGGAAAGTATTTTAAATTATAAATCGGGTAAAGATATTATATCAGATAAAATAATTGATATCACCAATGAAGTTTCAATGGAACCAAAATCGGTTTTAATATTAGAATTGAAATAAAAATTTAAAATTTGATACCTTTCTTTTCAAATTTTCGAGAATCAAAAAAAATATGAAAAAACTTCTTTTTTTACTAGTATTTACAACTTTTTCGTTTGCTCAAAATGCAAGTAGAAAATATGTTTCTCACAAATGGGAAAACAATAGTTTAGAAATAAAAACATCTGATGGTACTTATAAAATAACACCTTTTTCAGATAAAATTATAGAAACATCATTTATTCCAAATGGTGAAAATTTCAATCCAATTTCGGAAGCTGTAGTTTTAAAACCGAGTATTCTAAATTTTAAATTTACTGAAGATCCAAATTCTTTAAAATTAACTTCATCTAAAATTTCTGTAACTGTTGATAAAACCATATTTAATATTCAATATTTTAAAGGTGCAACACGTTTTCTATCTGAAAAAAACGGTTATACCAAAGTAAATGATTCTACCGAAACATTAGATTTCATTATCGAAAAAACCGAAAAATTATACGGTGGTGGTGCACGAGTTTTAGGAATGGATCGTCGTGGCAACCGATTGCAACTATACAACAGAGCCAGTTATGGTTACGGCACGCGTGCAGAGTTAATGAATTTTTGTATTCCTCTTGTTTTTTCATCTAAAATGTATGCCGTTCATTTTGATAATTCTGCAATAGGTTACTTGGATTTAGATTCTAAAAAAGACAATACCCTTACTTACGAAACTACTTCTGGAAAAAAAACTTATCAAGTTATAATTGGCGATTCGTGGGACGATTTAGTTTCAAATTATACAATTTTAACAGGAAAACAACCCTTGCCACCACGTTGGGCATTTGGAAATTTTTCCTCTCGATTTGGTTATCATTCGCAAGAAGAAGTTGAAAAAACCATTCGAAAATTTGATGACGATAAAATTCCGGTTGATGCTATTATTTTAGACTTATATTGGTTTGGCAAAACCATAAAAGGCACTTTGGGAAATTTAGATTGGGATAAAGAGACTTTTCCAAATCCTGAAAAAATGATAGCTAATTTGAATGCCAAAGGAGTAAAAACCATTTTAATTACGGAGCCTTTTATACTAACAACTTCTTCAAAATGGCAAGAAGCTGTTGCAAAAAAAATTCTGGCAACAGATAAATTTGGAAATCCGTTTACCTACGATTTCTATTTCGGAAACACTGGAATTATCGATATTTTTAAACCCGAAGGTAAAGCTTGGTTTTGGAATATCTACAAAAATTTAATCAAACAAGGCGTTGGCGGACTTTGGGGCGATTTAGGTGAGCCAGAAGTTTTTCCAAGAAAAGCGATAACATTTGGTGGCAAAGCAGACGAAATTCACAACATTTATGGTCATAACTGGGCAAAACTTATTGCCGAAGGTTACAAAACCGATTTTCCTACACAACGTCCATTTATTTTGATGCGTGCTGGATATTCGGGTTCGCAACGTTTTGGAATGATTCCTTGGAGCGGTGATGTTTCTAGAAGTTGGGACGGATTATCAGGTCAAACCGAAATTGCACTTCAAATGGGAATGCAAGGAATGGCATATATGCACAGCGATTTAGGCGGATTTGCAGGAGATTATTTTGATAACGAATTGTATTTACGATGGTTGCAATATGGTGTTTTTAACCCAATTTTTCGTCCGCATGCTCAAGAAGAAGTGGCATCTGAAGTGGCTTACAAAGATGTTGTAACTAAGGCTAATGCTAAAAAATTAGTTGAATTGCGGTATCAAATGTTGCCTTATAATTATACGTTAGCCTACTTAAATGCAACTTCGGGTAAACCTTTGATGCGACCTTTATTTTTTGAAGAACCAAATAATGAGAAACTTAAAACCATAAGCAATGAATATTTTTGGGGTAACGATTTTTTAGTTAAACCTATCGTTACATCTGGTGTTACAACAACCGAAGTGTATTTTCCGAAATCGAGTAACTGGTTTGATTTTTATACGGGTAAAAAATATCTTGCTGGCACTACTACTTCTGTAAAAGTAAATCAAGATTATATACCAACTTTTGTTCGAGGCAATGTATTTTATCCGATGACAAAAGTGGTTCAAAATACTTCCTATTATCAAAATTCAAATTTAGATTTACATTTCTATTTTGAAGGAAAATCTTCTAGTGAACGTGAATTTTATTTTGACAACGGCACAACACCCAATGCTGAAAACAATACTGCTGATCACGAAATTTTAAATTGTTCAACCTCTTATTCTAAAACACTATTTACAATTACAATAGAAAGTAAAACAGCATCTGACGAAATACTCAAAAATGGAAAAAAAGGGATTATTTATCTTAATAATTTTGTTTCTAATCCAAAATCTATTTTGCTCAATGGCAAAAAAATAGGTTTTAAATATGATTTAAAATCTAAGAAATTAAACTTTAATTATGTTCATACAGGTTTCAAAACAGCCATAAAAATAAATTTATAAATGAAAAATAAAATTCGACTTTTAGCAATTTTAATTCTATTGACTACTTTTTCGTTTGCACAGAAAAAGAAAAAAGTAGTAGTTACAAAGCCTTTTGTTTGGGAAAATGCAAATGTTTATTTTTTGTTGACCGATCGATTTCAAAACGGAGATAAAACCAATGACCATACCTTTAATAGAAACAAACCAACAGGAAAGTTGCGTGGTTTTGAAGGTGGCGATATTCGTGGAATTATTCAAAAGCTAGACGAAAATTATTTTACAAATCTTGGCATTACAGTAATCTGGATGACACCTATTGTGGAACAAATTCACGATGGCGTTGATGAAGGTACAGGAATGTCATACGGTTTCCATGGGTATTGGACACGAGATTGGAGTGCTATTGATCCTAGTTTTGGCACTAAAAATGATCTAGTTGAGCTTGTAACAAAAGCGCACGCAAAAGGAATCAGAATTATGCTTGATGCAGTTATAAATCATACAGGTCCAGTTACTGCTGAAGACTCTGTTTACCCAAATGATTGGGTTCGCACAACTCCAAAATGCACATATCAATCCTATGATACCTACATCAATTGTACTTTAGTAGAAAATCTTCCTGATGTAAAAACAGAAAGTAATCAAAATGTAGATTTACCACCATTTTTAGTAGAAAAATTTAAAAATGAAGGTCGTTATGAGCAGGAAATTACCGAGTTAGATGCATTTTTTAAAACCACAGGTTTTCCGCGAGCACCAAAATATTACATTATGAAATGGCTCTCTGATTATATCATAGATTATGGCATTGACGGTTACCGAGTTGATACCGCCAAGCACACCACCGAAGATGTTTGGAAAGATTTTAAGAAAGTTTGTGATATGGCTTTTGCCAAATATAAAGCAAAAAACCCATCAAAAGTGTTAGATAATAATCCATTTTTTACCGTTGGCGAAGTATATGGATATAATATTGGAAATAAATTATATTATGATTTTGGTGATAAAAAAGTAAATTATTTCGAAAATGGATTTACAGGATTAATCAATTTCGACTTTAGAAATGAAGCCAAAATGAATTACGAACCCTTGTTTTCTAAGTATTCAGATATTTTAAACAGCGATCTCAAAGGGAAAACCGTTATGAATTACACAGCATCGCACGACGACAGTTATCCATTTGATAAAAAACGCGAAAAAACATACGAAGCAGGAACAAAATTACTACTTACACCCGGAATTTCGCAGGTATATTATGGTGACGAAAGCGCACGATCGCTTGATATTGCTGGTGCTCAAGGCGATGCAACCTTACGATCAACTATGAATTGGGATGCTATAAAAAACAATTCAGAAACTCAGAAATTACTACTGCATTATCAAAAGTTGGGGCAGTTTAGAAAAAATCATCCGGCAGTTGGAGCTGGAATTCACAAACAAATTTCGTTTGGAAATCAGTATGTTTTTGGTAGAATATACACCAAAGTAAAATTTACCGATGCAGTAGTGGTAGGTCTCGATTTACCTATAGGCAAAAAGGAAATTCCGGTAGCTAATTTGTTTAAAAACGGTACCAAAGTTCGCGATGCCTACTCGGGTAAAACGGCTACAGTTGCAAAAAACAATGTAACTATCGACAGTAACTTTGGCATTGTTTTGTTAGAAATAATTTAAATTATTTGGGAGTTCCGCCTTTTGGGTTTTCTGAAAAAGAAAACCCAAAAGGCGTCGGGCTTTACGTTACAATCTTTTATTTTTGAAAAAAAAATAAAAGGATTTCCACTACAATCCCTAACTCAAAACCATAATGCAAACCATAGGTCATCGTGGCGCTAAAGGATATTCACCAGAAAACACCTTACATTCGTTTCAAAAAGCGCTAAATTTAGGTTGTCATGGCATCGAACTTGACGTACATTTAAGTGCCGATAATATCCCCATCGTCATTCACGATAATTCGATAGATAGAACCACTACAGGCAGTGGTTTGGTACGTAATTTTACAGCACATCAACTACAACTATATGGCATTCCTTCGCTTCAAGACGTGTTGGAGCTGGTAAACAAGCAGTGTTTTATCAACATCGAAATTAAAGATAGTACTGCTACACCTTTTGTTTTAGAATTACTAGATCAACTTAAAGTTGAGGCACATTGGTATCAAATTTCTAGCTTTCATTGGGAAGTTTTGTCTTATTGCAAATCCCAAAATAAGAACATTGCTGTAGCAGTTCTTACAGATTCATCTATTAACGATGCGCTAGCTTTCGCCAAGACTATCAAAGCGCAATCTATAAACGCCTATTATAAATTAATCAATCAAGAAATGGTAACTTTGATGCATCAAAATAAATTATTGGTTTACGCTTGGACGGTAAATGAGCCCGAAGACATCAGCAAAATGAAGCGCTTTAATGTGGATGGCATTATATCTGATTATCCTGACAGGATTTAGGCGCAAAGCATATCGTAAAGTGCGCAAAGAAATTTTAATATAAATTTTAATATCATACATGCAAACTGTTTGATAAAGTTCGCAAAAAATATATTGTTAAGCAATGAACTCAAAATACGATGTTATAGTGGTTGGCGGCGGTGCATCGGGTTTTTTTACTGCAATAAATGCTGTAGAAAAAAATCCCAATCTTAAAGTTGCTATTTTAGAACGAGGTAAAGAAGTCCTAACCAAAGTTAGAATTTCGGGTGGTGGACGTTGCAACGTTACCCACGCTTGTTTTGTGCCTAACGAGTTGGTGAAATTTTATCCGCGTGGCGAAAAAGAATTACGTGGACCGTTTCATCAATTTTGCAGTGGCGATACCATCGATTGGTTTAACAAACATGGCGTTGAATTAAAAATTGAAGACGATGGAAGGATGTTTCCCGCATCAGACAATTCTCAAACTATTATAGATTGTTTTACTTTAGCTTGCACCAAACTTGGCATCACTATTTTAACGGGACACAGCGTACAATCAATTTTTAAATCAGAAAAATATTGGAAAGTAGATACTAATAATGAGCAATTTGCTTGTCGCAAACTGGTTTTAACTACAGGAAGCAATCCTAAAATTTGGGAATTGTTAACCACCGTAGGGCACACCATTGTTGATGCCGTTCCATCCTTATTTACATTTAATATTAAAGATGTTAGAATAAAAGATTTAATGGGACTGTCGGCTTTGGCATCTGTAAAAGTAAAAAATACTAAATTAGAATCGTCAGGACCATTATTAATAACCCATTGGGGAATGTCTGGTCCTGGAATTTTAAAAATTTCTGCTTGGGGCGCACGCATCTTGGCAGATGTAAACTACAATTTTACATTGCAAGTAAACTGGTTATACGAAGCCACATTTGAAGAAACTATCGAAAAACTAAAAGAGCTTAAATTAGCACATTCTAAAAAAGTAATGTATAAAAAAGCACCGTTTGATTTGCCCAATCGTTTGTGGGAAAACTTAGTTTTAGCTTCAGGCATTGGTACTTCACAAGCATCAAATGATGGAACTATTGAAACCAAATGGGCAGATTTAAATAAAAATCAGTTACTACAACTTGCCAATCAGCTTACAAATGCTGAATTTCAAGTAAAAGGCAAGAGCACTTTTAAAGAAGAATTCGTTACAGCTGGAGGTATTGATTTGAAAGAAATCAATTTTAAAACAATGGAAAGCAAGATGCACAGCAATTTATATTTTGCTGGCGAAATTGTAAATATTGACGCTGTTACTGGTGGATTTAATTTTCAAAATGCGTGGACAAGCGCGTATATAGTAGCCCAATCAGTGGCAGAGTAACTTAAAATAATTAATTATTTGTTTTTTTTAAAATTGATTGTGAATTTAATGGTTGTTTTGTACTTGAATTTTTTAATTAAACTTAAAATTTAAATTCTAATTTGTAAATAAAATTAATAAGATTTATTTGTAATAATCAAAATTAGCTACAGCTCCTCTTTAAACCAGCTGGAATACATGATATAATTTGTAGCAATACGCTCAATTTCGCCTGCAAAGTTGGACTGGTTTATGTCTTTAACCTTTTTAGCCGGAACTCCAGCATATATTGTCCCCGATGGTACAACTGTATTTTGGGTTACAACGGCACCTGCTGCAACAATTGCGTTGCTTTCAATCACACAATTATCCATTACTATAGCCCCCATCCCTATCAATACATTGTCGTGAATGGTACATCCGTGAACAATGGCATTGTGTCCTATTGAAACATTATTTCCTATTACCGTAGGGTGTTTTTGATACGTGCAGTGCACTATGGCGCCATCTTGAATGTTTACCTTATTGCCAATCTTGATAAAGTGAACATCACCTCTAATAACGGCGTTAAACCAGATGCTGCACTCGGTACCAAGGGTTACATCGCCCACTATGGTTGCATTTTCAGCGATATAACAGTCGGCTGGAATTTCTGGTGTTTTTCCGTTTACTGATTTTATAATCATAATTTTACACAAAAAAATCCTGATTTATCAAGTCAGGATTTGTTATTATTAATTTACTGCCGGACAGTTACAATGGTATTTTTCTGGTTTACAAAACAAGTTCATCCCTAAGGTTATCTGATGAAAACCGCCATTGTCAAATTTAACTGCTCCTACCAGTTGAGAATAAGTATAGGCAAATACAAAATTCTTATAATTGATTCCAACGATAGGTGTTACATATTGTAATTTCTGGTTTTTAATGGCATTTCCTTCTACATAATCGGCACCATCCAAACTTCTTCTATAGGATAGACCGCCCCATAGTTTCCCAAAGTCTAATTCTTTATATACTTTCAAGTTCAAGTCTATGGTAGATTCTTTAGTTTGAAAAACGTGTTGAAATAATAGCGATGGTTCCCAAAGCAATCGGTCTTTATCGCCAAAAGTGTACCCCATATTATACAAAAGACGTTTTAAATTTACAGGTTCTTTTTCGGTGTACAAATTACGGGCGCTCGCCAAGGCATTTTTTACAGTGAAATGTGCATAAAAGTCAAGGTAGTTCCATGATGCTCCTAAATCGATATTAAAATAAGATGCCTTTTGCTGAATGCCTCCAATGGTAGGGTCGAAACTTGGGTTGTTTTTATAAAAATCGGTTTCGTCCAATATACTTTGTGCAAACCCTGCACTAATACCAAACGAGAGTTGATTCAAATCTACCTGATCTCTCGAAAACTGCAAATGATGTGCGTAAGCAAACTTAACTCCTTTTTGAGAATGATATCCGTTGCGATCGTTTATGGCAATAATCCCCGCACCATCTTTCTCACCTATCGATCCGTTAAAACTTAATGTTTGCAAAGCAGGTGCATCGGTTTGACCAAACCATTGTTGTCTACCTGTTAATCTTAATTTAGCACAATTTGCAGCACCAGCCATAGATGGATGCAATAGAAAATAATTATCAGATAAATAATCGGAGTATACAGGCAGTACTTCTTGCGAAAAACTAAGTTTGGCAATTGATAAAAATACTACTAAATAAAGTTGCTTAAAGTTCATTTTTATTATCTTTTTAATGAGAGGTGTGCTTTAAATTGTTTAGTGACCGTTTGTTCTAAATAATCTACTGTAAACCAGTAATCGGTTGAAGGCATGAGTTGACCGTTGTAGGTTCCGTCCCATCCTTGTCCTGCTGGCGAGATTTGTTTGATTAGTTTACCGTAG
>JACMPO010000097.1 GCA_014377455.1 Flavobacterium sp. | reverse complement strand
CCTTTGTAGCCAAAGCCATAAAATCCATGCGGAAATTTTGCGATAAATATAATTGCCGAATAACGCTCTTTTACGAATTTCATTTCAGCAACTATTGATTTCAATACCCAAGTGTCAAAAGCAGTGTCGCCTGCTGCATCTTTGCAATGGCGGAATTCTTTATTTTCAAATTGGATTTCTATTCCTGGATTGTGATTCATTTTTAGATTTTGGTTTAGAAAGGATATTTTTCTGCTTGTGGCTTTGGTATAAGATTTAAATATTCTCTTTTAATCTTTTCTGTAATTGCTTCACGAATAAATCTGCCTACATCAACTTTATAAAACTTCATTTTTTGCAGCGTTTTATATTGCGTTTCTGAAATGCGGATAACTTTTACTTTTATATATAATTTAGGCTTTGGCATCGTTTTGTAATACTTTTATAGCGTGTATTTATGAGTTAGTAGCAAGACTACAAATCCGTTTCTTCAGCAAAATCTAGCAATAACATTTCAAAAAATATTTTTAAATTTAAAGATGATGCACCTGCACTATAAATATAATTACCATATTTATTTTTAACAAAAGTATCTTCTTCGTGTCCTTGCATCCATTTTTCAACAAATTGCTCTACGAATTGCTGTTTTTGTTTTAATAAACCACCATCTATTTGGTCGCTAATTTGGTTTTCTTGATTACTCATTTCATTTAGTTTTTTAATTAATATTTATTTTAATAATCCGTCCAGCTACTAACAGCAGTCTTGACTTACCAGCCGAATCAACTTTGTAAATAGGCTGGCATTTCAAGGCTGCGATACGTTAGCAGGCATTGCTACATATCGGTTTCAATTCAACATCGTTATGTAGTTCGTTGCCCCAAACGTCCCAACCTTCTCTTTTTTCACGAGCAAACATTTCTAATTTTAATCCTGGTGATGTTTGTTCTATCATTTCATAAAAGAATGTTGGTTTTTTAGAATGTTTTGGATAACCATTTTCATAAGTTCTCTTTACATTAAACCAAGTGTTATCGTTTATTTTCAAAGATTTCAATTTTCCTTTTTTAGCAAAAATCAAATATTCAGTAGTGATTTTAAAAGTTCCCCCAAGTCCGCCACCCATTCTGTTTTTTGCCCAAACAATAGTTGTTGAATATTCAAATCCCCATTGCTTAATAATCTCAAAAGCAAAAGGTAAATGTGAATTTGTAACCCACATATACAGATGAGCATCATCTGCAGTAACTTCTGGAACATTTAGATTTTTAATATCTTTAATTGTCATTGATGGATATTCTGTGTCTCTGCTTTTGTTAGAAGTTGGTATAAATAATTGCTTTCCATTTTCCATTTTATACCCTTTTAAAGGTCTGCCTGCTTTAATTTTCCAAGGCGGATCAACATATATTACATTGTATTTTTTCATAAGAAATTTTAGTTTTAAATAACCACAACGCCTGCTAACATATGATACAATCTATATGCAGTGGCATCGTGCTTTTATTCATAATTTGGGCGGCATACAGCTTGTATCATCCGCCGTTAGGGAATAGCTATCTCGTGTCTATCGTTGAACTCATCATTTGAAATTTCAATAGCTCGAACGTATGCTTTTTCTAAATCTTTGTGAAACAGCGTATCAATATCTCCTTCATTAAAACTTATTTTAGCAGAATAATCTCCACCCACATAATTAGATTTTACTGATATGCAATATTTTTGCATTTTAAACCATTCGCACAATAAAAATATTTGTGTATAAATTGGTTTGTCTTCAAATCCAGTCATTAATTTTTCTTCTTTAAACCATTTTAAAAATAGTTCCTTTGCTTTTCCTGTTATCATAATTTTTGTAGATATGTAGCCGATTCCCTAACACTGCATAACAGTAATTTAGGCATCAGGCTGGATTTATAATTTGTTTTGTACTTGTGATTTTGGTTCTTAACTTCGGTAATTCGGGTATTTTTAACCCTAAACTACTGTTATGCTTTAACGTTAACAGTAACTTTAACCAAACTATATCGGATGACCACATTTGCCACAAAGACAATTAAAATCAGCATCAACTGTTCTTGTAAAAGTTGCTCGTTTACATCCACATTTTTTTTGTTTAATTTGTTTGTTATAATCTTTTAGGAAATGCAGAATTGCTTTACATTTTTCAGCATCTTTCTCAAAATCTTTACCTTGTTCTAGTGTAAAATTTTTTGAACCTAAAAAAGCATGTGGCTTTTCTAAATATCTCGGAATCATCATTGCTGAAAATTCAGATTGCTGCATTCTTTTTTTTATAAATATTTCAAGTGCTTCCATTTTTTTTTAATTAACCATGTTTTGCGTTTAAAAAATCTTTGAAAACATCGTACTGACCATTATTTGGCTCTTTATTTTCTTGAAGTTTTGATCTGTCAGAAAAACTAAATCCAAAATGTTTTGAAAGTCCATTGATTTCTGCAATAAAACT
>JACMPO010000096.1 GCA_014377455.1 Flavobacterium sp. | reverse complement strand
CTTCCGTTATTCCTGATTCTTGATGCGTCAATCCCCAAAGTGTGTCAATGTCGTGATTGATAATTCGTTCAATTTCAAATTCACCAATAACTTGTTGAACTGGCGATGAAGAATATACAATTACAGTTTTAATTTTTTCGTTTTTAAATATTGCTTTACGGAATTCAAATTTTTTTGTTCCGTCAAATATTTTGTTTGCAAACTCTGGCTTTATAGATAGGACTACTTTCATTCTAATTACATTTATAAGTTAATATACCTTTCATTACATCGTATAACCAATTACTAAACAACTCGATTGCTACCGCTACAATAAGGGCAAATACCGCATATTTAAAAATGGTTTTCAGATTATTTCGTTCGTATTTCGATTTGATTAGAATACTAACACTTTCTTTTAGTTTCTCCTTCCAATGATATGCAAGATAAATTTGTTTGTCTGTGTTGGGTAAGTCCACATAATTATTCCATCGGTAGTTTTCTAAATTTCTACAACTAAGGAAAGGCTGATGGTTACCAACAACCTCTTCATCATTAGAACAGATAAAAAAGAAATGTAGTTTTTCGATTTTTAAAAGCTTTTTATTTATGCTTTCTAGTAAACTAAGATTTAAATCTCTTATTTCATTTACTCTAAAATCAATCATTTCAATTTCAGAAAAAGCACTTTCCAAAATCGCATTAGTCGGTTTACTTATTGTCGAAAGTGAATTTATGAATTCACCTTTTATTCTATATCTCAAATAAATTCGTTGCTCTTGCTTTGGCAAATTTATAGTTACAATCGTCCCTTCAAAATTGTTTTCAAAACTGATGTCAGTTATCGACGATTTATAAATATTAAAAATGAAGTTGTTGTCAATATCTCTTATTTCATTAAACTTACTAGTTGAATTTAGTTTGACATTATAATTTTCATTAAAAATTGCACTTACTAAATCTGGCTTATCGATAAACTTACCAACAATGTCCTCAAAATCGGATGTAGCAATAATTGTTGGGAAATATATTTTTAAACAACTTAGGTTTTCAGTATTTGCCAATTTAAGTCCAATGTCTAAAAATTTATGAGCATTTTTTGTTCCATTGGGTATTTTCCAAAGATTAAAATGTAATTCTATATCATTTACTGATTCTAAATTATTCTCAATTGGCTCATACCAAATAGCAATACTTTTCATTAATAAGCATATTTTAAAATAGTGTCAAATTGGTCGGCTGATATTTTTGCAAAGCCACGAGGAACACTTTCATAATCCTGTATAATTCCGTTATTCACTAACCATTCAAGATTTGGTCTTTTTCTAAAAGAATAAGTGTATAAGAAATTTACTATAAATGGTTTTAGATTTGGATAAAAATTCCAATGCTTTAAAAGGTCGTCGTTAGAAAACACACTACGTTTTCTACAAAGTTTTAAAAATTCTTCCGAATTTTTGATGTTAGTCATACAAGATTCAATGATTCCAATAGTTGTAGCTACACCTTTATATTTCCCCCCTGTCATATAAAAAACTACTATATCGCCTGATTGTAAATTTTTTTCTCTTGACCTGGAAATATATACTTTGCTTATCGCATTTCGATGTGGGAAATTTTCAATAAAATCTTTTGGCGATTGATTGTTTAATATTGAATCTGGAAATAATTCTGTGTGATATTCTTGATAAATTGGTACGATAAAAATATTTTGATTTCTCGAAAAAAATGGAAAAGTCAGTTTTGGATTTTCTAAATTAATTGGGATTGATTTATTGAATTGTCTAGTGTAAACATTCTCAACTCCGTTGTTAGTTGCCTTTGTTCCAAAATTAATAAATCCCCAAATTTTTAATAAATCAATAAGCCTTTCTTGTTCTTCTCTCTTATTAAAAATGGTTACATAAATTTCGTCAACTTTGTACTGTAAAGCATTATCAAAAATTATTTTTAAAAATCTCTCGCCAATTTTATAGCCATTTTCTGTTACTTTAAATGTTCCTATTTTCAGTCTTTTCTTCTTGAAAAAAGTGGGGGAAATTTCTGAATAATTTTCTTCTTCTGTTTCTAATTTAATAAAAAGGAAGGCAGTTAAGTTGTTGTCGCTGTGACAGACATAGCAGGTTTCGTCTGACTTTTTATTAAACCATTTGTCAAATTCCGCATAATCTTCACGAAAGCTATCAAAAAAAGTGTCCTGAATATTTACCGCTGCAAAATCTACTTTTTTGACAGCTAATACTCTGTAATTAACTAATTCAGGATTTTCGGCAGTAACCTTTTCAAGAAAATTTTCGATTTTGAAAACCTTGTCTGATATTCCTAATAGTTTTGCTTTTCTATGTATTTTTTTATCTTCTGAAATTAAAATATCAACTCGGTCAGAGTAAACTTCATTTAAAATTATTGTATCGCTTATGTCATTTGGCGTTATGTCAACTTTATTTCCAACTTGCTTAATCGTGTCATTTACTGGGGCAACATTTTTAATAACATTGTAACTTCCAATTTTGATATTCATTGTCTCCACCGTTTTAGGGTCTATGTTTCGATTGAGTTCCTCTATTGTTAGCGGATGAATGTATTTTGAGTGTTTTAGCTTGTCAAGCCAATTAAAAAGAACACCTATGTCCGTATTCTTCACTTTGCTAGCTTCTCTATGTATTATGATATTTGTGTCAAGTAAAACTTTCATATCTCAAATTGTCAAAATTATAAGGAGGTCAATAGCATAACATCATGATAAAGCCTACGGATGAGAATTAGCATTTACTTCGGTAGTTGATATTAATGTGAAAGTTAATGAGTAAATTTTAATAAAGATCGGTAGCTGGGAAAGGTTGCCGATATAAATATTATTATTTAGATGTAACAAATAAATTTTCCAACGACAATAAAGAAGAAAAGAATCATCAGATTCAACTCACCCGCATCCCGCCCCTATTCTGAAAATAAACAATTAAAAAACCCGTAAGCGCACCGCCCACATGCGCAAAATGCGCCACATTATCACCGGGGCTGCCGGCTATCCCGCTGAAAACATCAATAGCAATAATGCCAAGCACCGCCCACTTGGTTTTTACGGGAACCGGAATGGGCATTATCATCATTTCTGTATTTGGGAACATATAACCGAAAGCTGCTACTACGCCCATTATGGCACCCGAAGCACCGACAGTAGCATTGCGCCGCAGCATCTCGTTGTATTGGTTCAACTGCTCCATATTTAATGACAAATGGTCTATTACACGGAAGCTGTAAGCATATGAAGCCATTTGAACAACTGCCGCACCTATGCCGCACAAAAAGTAAAAGATAAGAAAGCGCTTGGGACCCCATATTCTTTCTACCGCGGTACCAAACATCCACAGCGCAAACATGTTGAACAGGATGTGCAGAAAGCTTGCATGCATGAACATGTGCGTGATCACCTG
>JACMPO010000095.1 GCA_014377455.1 Flavobacterium sp. | reverse complement strand
ATCCATCAAAATTAAAGTATTTTGATATTCTACCGCTGAAATTACATAATTATACGCGCTTCTATTAGGAAACAATGCAATTCCGTTAGAACGAGTGCTTATCAAAACCGGGTTGGCAGTGAAGCCCGCATGGCGCAACATGGCGGTTAGCATTAAATTTATTTCGGCCACATTGCCTGTTTTGTCTTTAAATGCTTTTTTAACTCCGTCATTGCAATAATAACTGTTAAATTTATTCCAGTTTAAATTACTTTTCACATAATTAAAAATAGCATTTATTTTTTCGTACGGATCAGAAATTGAAGTAATAATCGGATTAATTTCATTTTCAAAATAACCCGTTTTATTTAACTCAAAACCAAAATTATCATTGTCATATATGGTTTTTGTGACAGATTCCCAGTCTGTGGAATAAAATTTTGGTATTCCGTTCTGTCCTTTGTAAAATGATAATTCTTGAGATAATGCCACCCTGTAATTATCGACATTATTTACATAAGCTTTCCTGATGCTTTTTACGTTTTCAAAAGTGATTAAAAGACGCAATCCATTTGGTGTTTGTTTTTCTTTCATCTTGCAAATGTTGCTGTGTTTTTGAACAAACTGCAAAACCTGATGGAAATTAGGAGAAGCATAAAATGCAGATTGTTGGTCGGTTTTTACTTTTTTAATAATTTACCAAGTATACCTGCTCCTGCTTTTAGAACTTTTTCCCCTGTTGATTCTTTCTTAATTTCGTTAGATTCATTTTGAGTTTGAGTTTTATTTTCAATCACATTTACTCTTCCACCACTATTCTGCTGTTCATTGTATATATTAATAAGATTTTGATTAATTTCTTTCCACTTTAAATCGAAATCTGATTTTAGAATTCTTTGTTGCATCATAAAACTTGAATCATCAAAGTCAGGTTTTTTTTGAATTAAAGAGTTGTAGTCAAAATTGTTTAATTCATCATAATCTTTTTGCATTTTTTCAAATGTGGATTTGTATTTTTCATCAAATGTACTTGTGCTGTTCTTATAATTAATTTCGAGTAACTTTTTATCACTATCATTTTTTGAAAGTGCTGTTAAAATTTTAGAATTATATTCATTTTCAATTTTCAATTTATTTGCTCTAAAATTTGTTGGCGATAATTTCTTAATTTTATTTTCTTTCTCTTTTTCATAAACCATTTTAAGGTTATCTAATTTGGTATTTAATGAAGATGTTCCATTCTTATACGATTGTTGCTTTTCTTTAACCCCCTCCTTTTCAAAAATTTCATCATTCTTTGCTAAAAGCATGTCAGCTTTAGTTTTATTTTCATTCTTTTTTGACTGAATTATGCTATCATTTTCTAATTTGATTTTATTGTAATATTTGGTTTTTGCATTTAGTCTTTCTGTTTCATTATTATCGCGGTCAAAATAAAATTTTGAAACTACTTCGTAAGAAGTTAGTATGTTTTTGAAATAATTGAATTTTTTTAATGGACAATTATTATTTGGTTCTGAATAGAAACTTATTTGTCCTCCGTTCTTAATTATTTTGTCTATATATTGTTGATATTCATTTCTGAAAGAATTATTTTTAATTTGTTCTTTCAGTGTATTGTTGTTTTTTGAACTATCATCAAAAAACATAAATATATCTTCAAATCGATAAACACCATTGACATATTCTCCGCAATTTCCTTTGAAAGAATTGTAATCTGTGTATTTTACTTGCTCGTAAAGTTGTCCTAAATTATAACTTGTGATTTTTCTTAATTGACTGAATGAAGAGTTAAAAATCAATAACGCAATAATAGTTGCAATGTATTTCATAATTTTATTTTTCTTTTATTTCATATAAAAATTCAACATAAGTTTGACCTTCTTCATTGTATTGAGCTGTGTAATATGCTTTAATTTCTTTCAAATAATTGCTTTTTATTTGAGCTTCGCATTCACATTTTTTAATGTCTTTTCCTATTTTTGTTGTCAAAATGTTTTCAAGTTTAACTTCATTGAAAACCTTGATTGCATAGATTTCCGCATCATTTTTTAATTTTCCTTTTTCTGCCGCTATAACTTCATCGTAATCACGTCCGTTTGATTGTGCGTATTGATACAAATCATCTGTATTGAGTTTGTCATTAATAAAGCCTTCTTTTATATCTTTTTCAACTTTTTCTTTAAATATTTCTAATGCTAATTTTTTAACCTCTTCATCGTTACATTTAGGATGATTATCAATCAAATTACAGGATGTTAAAATCAATAATGGTAAATAATATTTTTTTTTCATAATAAAAGTTATAATTTATTTCCGGCTATTTCATTATTTAAAAACATATCAATCAATTTCCTAAATTTAAAATCTAATGGCAATCCACTCAAAATGCCATTAATTAAAGGAGAAGGAATTATTAACCAAGTTGGATTTCCACTTGAAAATGGATTTCCTCCATTTCCCCAAAACCAGCGAATTGCTAAACTAGGATTGCTATCCCAATCTAAAGCGACTATAGCCCATCTTTCATCAATGTCCTTATAAACTACTTTATATGGTCCATTTATAGCGTTTTTGGGCGAGTTTAATGACAAAATGTTATTGTCATCTGTTAAGTCAAAAGTTTCTCCAGACATATTTTATAGTTTTAATTCATACTATTTTGTACCAATTATTAAAATTGATTTCATATTTATATTATTTTTCGAAAAACAAATATAGATAAATTCTATAATATAGTGTACTTTTTTAAAGAGTACCACAAAAAAGAAATAATAATGAGTTTTGAAGAATGAAAAATCCTTCAAATATCAATACAGAGGAGCTAAATGCAATAGCTTTGCGTTTGAAAGAATTACGCAAATCGAAAGGATATTCTAATTACGAACACATTGCATTTGAGTTAGGAATGAGTCGGTCTGCCTATTGGCGTTTGGAAACTGGAGCTAATTTTGAATTAAAAACTTTGATAAAAATTTGCAGATTACTTGAGGTGAGTTTAGAAGATTTTTTTAAAGGAATTGCAATTCCAAATAATTCTGTAACAAAAAAATAGATTTACGAAATTTGACAACTTTTAAAAGTTGTCAAATTTGAATTATCCACCCACCATCTCCATCAATTCCAAAGCTTTTCTGATGCTTTTTACATTTTCAAAAGTAAGTAGAAGACGCAATCCGTTTGGCGTTTGTTTTTCTTTCATCTTACAAATGTTGCTGTGCTTTTGAACAAACTGCAAAACCTGATGAAAATTAGGCGAAGCATAAAATGCCGATTGTTGGTCCGAAACAAAATAGCAAATCATTTTGCCTTGTTTCATGACCAGTTTTTCAACCCCAAATTTGGTGGCAATCCATTTTATTTTAATGGAATTCAATAACGAAACCGCTTGTTTTGGCAAAGCACCAAATCGGTCGATGAGTTTT
>JACMPO010000094.1 GCA_014377455.1 Flavobacterium sp. | reverse complement strand
TGCTGCCTCCCGTAGGAGTCTGGTCCGTGTCTCAGTACCAGTGTGGGGGATCTCCCTCTCAGGACCCCTACCCATCATCGTCTTGGTAAGCCGTTACCTTACCAACTAACTAATGGGACGCATGCTCATCTTTTACCGTTGTAACTTTAATAACTTAACCATGCGGTCATGTTATACTATGAGGTATTAATCCAAATTTCTCTGGGCTGTCCCTCTGTAAAAGGTAGATTGCATACGCGTTACGCACCCGTGCGCCGGTCTCAAGTATTGCTACTCTACCCCTCGACTTGCATGTGTTAAGCCTGCCGCTAGCGTTCATCCTGAGCCAGGATCAAACTCTTCATCGTATGTTGTTGAAAATACCTTGCAGTATTCTCGTTTTGTTGAGACTAATTTCAACTTTAAATGTTTAACCTAAATTAAACCCAACTGATGTGCTCTATTCTCTATTTTTTTGTTCTAATCTTTAAAAATTAAAACGGTTGTCAATTCAATATGTCTAGGAACGTGTTCTTAATCGTATTTTGTTATCGCATCTCTTTCGATTAGCGGGTGCAAAAGTAGTAAACTTTTTTATTCTCACAAGAAAAAAGATAAGTTTTTTTTATTTCTTTTCTTAAAGCGTAATTTCAACTCTTCTGCGGTCGGCAAAGATAATCTCTTTATTTAACCCACGCAAGATTTAATTTGCTTTTTTTGTTTTGTGTATAAGAACGTTGCTTGCTAATGCGGGTGCAAAACTAACACTTCTTTTGACTTTTACAACTACTTTTTATGCATTTTTTTGAAGTTTTTTTTAATGCTTTGGTAATGTGAACGTTATTACTCAATAATTTTTAACTTTGTATCCACCAGCAGTGATTTAACACAAATTGTTGGTGGTATGCGCATTTTTTAGCCCAGATTGTAATGGAAAGCCCGCAGTATAATTGTCTGTTTTTTGTTGGCTAAACAGCGGCGACCATAGAAGCCGGTGATTAACCTTGCAAAAAAAGACAAGTAAACGAGGACTTGCAATGGAAAGCTGGAAATAGCTCAGGAAAAAGAAATTAATAATGTACACTATATATTGTGTGTGTTTTTTGAAAGGTTTACATTTGCACTTTCAAAGCAAAAAATATGATACAAATTACCTTGCCGGATGGATCAGTAAAGGAGTTCTCTAGTGGAGTGACTGCGATGGATGTTGCTAAAAGTATAAGTGAAGGTTTGGCCAGAAACGTGATTTCGGCAGCATTTAATGGCACTACAATTGAAACAAGCACGGCGCTTACAACTGACGGTTCGCTAATACTGTATACATGGAATGATAAGGAAGGTAAAAAAGCATTTTGGCATTCGACTTCGCACGTGATGGCGCAGGTTTTAGAAGAAAAATATAACGGTATAAAACTGACTATAGGTCCGGCAATTGACAACGGATTTTATTATGATGTAGATTTTGGTGATATAAAAATTGTAGAAGCAGATTTTAAGGATATTGAAAACCGTGTTTTAGAAATTTCTCGTGAAAAACACGAATTCAAATTGCGTTCAGTATCGAAAGCAGCAGCGCTTGAATTATACAAATATAATGAATATAAGACTGAATTAATTTCAAATTTAGAAGATGGCACTATAACGTTTTGCGATCATTCGACATTTACTGACTTGTGTCGTGGCGGACATATACCAAATACCGGAATCATAAAGGCAATGAAAATTATGAGTGTTGCCGGAGCATATTGGCGTGGTGACGAAAAAAACAAACAATTGACGCGGGTTTACGGCACGTCGTTTCCGAAACAAAAAGATTTGACCGATTATTTACTTTTGTTAGAAGAGGCAAAACGCAGAGACCACAGAAAATTAGGTAAAGAACTTGAGCTATTCGCTTTTTCGCAAAAAGTTGGTCAGGGTCTACCATTATGGTTGCCAAAAGGCGCTGCATTACGTGATAGATTGGAACAATTTTTGAAAAAAGCGCAAAAAAAAGGTGGTTATGAGCAAGTAATTACGCCACATATAGGGCAAAAAGAATTGTATGTAACCTCTGGACATTATGCGAAATACGGAGCTGACAGTTTTCAGCCCATAACCACGCCCGCAGAAGGTGAAGAATTTTTATTAAAACCTATGAACTGCCCACATCATTGTGAAATTTACAATGTTAGGCCTTGGTCTTACAAAGATTTGCCAAAAAGATATGCTGAATTTGGTACCGTTTACCGCTACGAACAAAGCGGAGAATTGCATGGCTTAACAAGAGTTAGAGGATTTACACAAGACGATGCTCATATTTTTTGTACACCCAACCAGTTAGATGAAGAGTTTAAAAAAGTTATTGACCTTGTATTATACGTTTTTGGTTCGTTAGGATTTGAGAATTTTACCGCTCAAATTTCATTAAGAGATAAAAAAAACACCGAAAAATATATCGGAAGCGATGAAAATTGGGAGAAAGCCGAAAACGCAATTATTAACGCCGCCCGAGATAAAAATTTAACAACAGTTGTGGCTTATGGTGAAGCAGCTTTTTACGGACCAAAACTAGATTTTATGGTTAAAGATGCGCTGGGCAGAAGTTGGCAATTAGGCACTATTCAAGTGGATTATAACTTACCGGAACGTTTTGATTTGACTTATAAAGGTTCTGACAACGAATTGCACCGACCAGTAATGATACATAGAGCTCCGTTTGGATCAATGGAACGTTTTATTGCTATTTTACTAGAACATACAGCGGGTAATTTTCCGTTATGGTTGATGCCTGAGCAAGCAATTGTTTTGAGTTTAAGCGAAAAATATGAAAGTTATGCAAAAAAAGTAGTAACTTTGCTCGAAAATAATGAAATTCGGGCTGGAATAGACAACAGAAACGAAACAATAGGAAGAAAAATTAGAGAAGCAGAAGTTCAGAAATGCCCGTATATGCTGATTGTTGGTGAAGAAGAAGAAAAAAACGGAACCATATCGGTACGTAAACACGGACAAGAGGGAAAAGGGAATATAACCGTTACAATTGATGAATTTGTAAGAATTGTAAACGAAGAAATAAGCAGAACATTAAAAACATTTGAAGTTTAATATAAAAATATAAAGCCATAGCAATTAGAAACAATAGAGGTTATCAGCCTCGAGTAGAAAAAAAAGATGAACACCGAATAAACAATTTCATTCGAGTGCCAGAAGTTCGTTTAGTTGGAGATAATATCGAACCCGGGATTTTTAAAACTTCAGAAGCTTTAAAACTCGCAGATCAGTTTGAACTTGATTTAGTTGAGATATCGCCGAATGCAGAGCCGCCAGTATGCAAAATTATGGACTACAAAAAGTTTGTATACATGCAGAAAAAGCGTGATAAAGAGCTAAAAGCAAAATCGACGCAAATTGTAGTTAAAGAAATTCGTTTTGGGCCACAAACTGATGAGCATGATTATGAATTTAAAAGAAAAAACGCCGAAAAATTTTTGAAGGAAGGATCAAAATTAAAAGCTTTTGTATTTTTTAAAGGAAGATCTATAATTTATAAAGAACAAGGACAAATTTTGTTGCTTCGATTGGCGCAAGATTTAGAAGACCACGGCAAAGTAGAAGCATTGCCCGTTTTGGAAGGAAAACGTATGATTATGTACATCGCTCCGAAGAAGAAAAAGTAAGTAAATTGCATATAACAAATTGCAAAAAATATAACGAGACTGCTCCGCAAGCTCGCAAAGACAAGTAAGTAAGTTAAATTTAAATAAATTAGGGAAATTATGCCTAAAATGAAAACCAAGTCTAGTGCTAAAAAACGATTTAAAGTTACAGGTACCGGAAAAATTAAAAGAAAGCACGCTTTTAAAAGTCATATTTTGACCAAAAAATCAAAAAAGCGTAAATTAGCTTTGACACACTCTGCATTAGTTCATAAAACAGATGAAAAGAGTATCAAACAACAATTAAGAATTATTTAATAGCGCTCAACAATTGTTGAAAACTTTTAAAGTTCTTTAGGTTAAAAAAAATTAAATAACCTTGGAGCATGGCCTTAAAGTGTTTTAGATTAAATTCAAACCGCCTACTACAAAAAAACAATTAAATGTATGCCAAGATCAGTAAATTCGGTTGCTAAAAGAGCACGACGTAAAAAAATAATGAAACAAGCCAAAGGTTTCTTTGGACGTAGAAAAAATGTTTGGACAGTTGCCAAAAATGCGGTAGAGAAAGCAATGTGCTATGCCTATCGTGACAGAAAGCAAAACAAAAGAAACTTTAGATCTTTATGGATTCAGCGTATTAATGCTGGTGCCCGTTTAGAAGGAATGAGTTACTCGCAGTTTATGGGACAAACTAAAAAACACGGTATTGAATTAAACCGTAAAGTTTTAGCCGATTTAGCAATGAATCACCCAGTAGCTTTTAAAGCAGTACTTAATAAAGTAAAATAAACATTTATCAACAATTATTTAACTTACTTACATAAAAAAATCCCAATTTAACGATTGGGATTTTTTTGTATCT
>JACMPO010000093.1 GCA_014377455.1 Flavobacterium sp. | reverse complement strand
TCAGAAGAGCGCGGAATAAATCCTTCCGTTTTGAAAATTGTAGACGAAAAAGCAAAATTACCAATGTTTGGAACTATTGGCTCACTGAATGTTTCTGTAGCATGTGGCGCTTTTTTATATGAAGTGGTCAGACAGCGAAAATAATTTACACTTCTTGAAAATCGGTTAAGACTATGCTCGATTTTAATACTTCTTTACTGCTAAAAATAATTTCTTCTTTATTTTTTCTTATATCAGGCATAGTTTGGAAGAAAATATTGATTAATGGCGGTAAAAATTATCATTATATTTTTTATCGAGTAATTGCCACACTATTTTTCTTTTTGTTAATTCAATTTTATTTACAATATAACGAAATTGAGAACTTTGACAAATCAATTTCAGTTATTGATTATAAAGATTGGATTGTTTGTGTTTCTGTTTGTCTTTTTAGTTTTTGGGGACTTTTCTTTTATACAGAAGCCTTGCAAAATGGACGCTTAAGTTTTATTGCTCCCCTGATCGTTATTTCTTCTGCTATTTCATTTATAACTTCTCTGCTTGTGTACAACGAAGCGCTAAGTATTGCAAAATATTTATCGATTTTACTGATACTAACAGGGTTATTTCTTCATCAAAAAGAAAAATTGATTGCTTTTAAACTTTCTAAAGAATTACTTTTTACTTTAATATTTAGTGTGATTTGGGGAATATCATTTGTACTATACCTAATTCCAATTAAAAAGTTCGGAGTGCTTAATTTTAGTATGGTACTCGAATTATGTGTTTTTATTTCTTGTGTTGGATTGCTTATTTTTAAAGAAAAAAGAATCATTCCACCTCAACTAAACATAATTGAACTATTGTTTTGTTTACTTATGGGATTTCTCGTTGCTGGAGGAAGTTTGTTAAGCAATTTTACATTAACTCAATTTCCTGTCAGTTTGAATATTCTAATTGGCTTGTTGTTTGAACTAATTGTTTTAGCCGTGGGACTTTATTTCTTTAGAGAAAAACTAAACAAAAAAGATTGGATTTTGATTGCTCTTGCAACAACAGGAGGATTTCTGTTATTGTTCTAAAATTATTTGCAAAGATTGATATACAGCAATCATTCGTCCTTTAAAATTTAAATCAAACCGGTCGGATTTAATCTGCCTGAACATCAAAATAGCTTCTTCTTTTCTGTCCTTCTTAAGCAATGCATAAGCATAATACGTTTTCAATTGGTTGAAATTCAACTCTGCCCAATAACCCAAAATTGCAGTATGTTTTGCTGCATTTTTTTCAACAAGAGTAATTATGGTTGCAAAAGACTCAGTAAGATACAAATAATTACAAATCATAAAAATACTGCTCACTCGGTGTCCCGAATCCTTATCATTGGTACAAGTATGTTTTAGTATTTTATCAACAAATTTATCGTGATGCAATCCATTTTCAAAATGTTTGTCATAATAAAGCTGCACACCCAGCCAACGCATTGCAAGCATATTATTTTCTGAAACAACAAATATTTTATTATAATGTTCTAAAAACAACTCCCATTGGTGGGTTTCGGCAAAATGTGTACAATGAATTAAATAATAAAAATCGGCAATAGCTTTGTTGCTTTTATAGCAATTTTCCAAAAGAGGTAAATAATACTGCTGCTCGGGAACCACCAGCCATTCTATAAAATAATTTTCTGCATAAGGCAAATCATGATAATAACCAATGGCAATTTCAGCAAGCCATTCATGCTGTTCACACAAACTGCCTAACAAATGTATCGTGTGATAAATGGCATATTTATATACTTCCTGTTGCTCAAAAACAACTTGTAATTCAAATAATCTTTTAAAGAAATCTTCGTCTTTTTGTTGCGCTCTGCAAAGTATAATTTGGTTTACAGTTTCATATAAAAGAGTAGATTTTGAACTCTTATTGAGTTTATTGAACAAATCCTCTAATGAAATCTTATTTTGAATGACTTCAAACAGAATGGCTTTTTGGTGTAAAATATTTTGCTCAGCATAACTTTTTGTTAATCCTTCCCAACCGGAATAACCTACATAGATGGAGCAAGTATCCAACGTAAAAACAGAAGGAGAAGAATTACTTTTCTTGATATTAAAAAGCCTGGCAATGGTATCTATTGACAAGCGTTGATTGATTGTCGATTGAATTGCATCTTCCAACAATTTGCAATCATTAGTAGTAACAATGGGTTTAGAAAACGTATTGATAATAAGTTCTCTCAAATAAGCTAAATGCTCTTCTTTAGGTTCTTGAAGTAGTCTTGCCATAGCACGAAAATACTGAAATTTATTTAATATCCGAAAATGTTTTTATTTGCCTTTATTTGCTTTAGGGAATGGATTTGTTTTTGAGGTATTTTTGGGGATGAATATTTTAAAACAATCAAAATGAAAGCAAAACAAATGAAAACTATTTTAACAATTGCACTTTTAACAATATCAATTTTATCTTTCTCGCAAAAGAAGCATCCTAAAGTAATAAGTGAAAATCCTACAAAAAAGAATTTTTTAGATAGAAGAACTCATCCTAATAGTGAGATTGTTGATTTTAAATTTGCTGACGGGATTTCTTGCCAAATGGTCAAAAAAGGGGATAATTGGTTTAATTACAATATCAGAGGTGAAAAAAAAGAAAAACAATTTGACTCAAAAGAAGCTGGCCTTCAAAAAATTTGGGTTGATGCAGTAAATATTGAAGCAATAGGTGGAGCAATAGCTGGAGCAGCAGTGAAAAGCAAACATAAAAAAGAAGGTCCTGAAGGAAAAGTAGGTGTTGACAAATTTGGAAAAAAATATAAAGTAACAAATGGGCAAAAAGTATACACAAGAGATTCTTTTTTACCAAATAGAACGACAAATTAAGCTGTAAAGCGTTCATATATATTTAAATGAAAAAGATAACAGCATCAAGACTTTCAGAAGGAAATAAAATTTTCCCCGCAGAGATTATTATTGAACCTAATGGACTAATCGTAAAAATATCAGGATTATTCAGCGGCCAATCAAGACATCTTGATTATCATAATATTGGAGAAGTAAGTGTTGATGCACCTTTAGTTGGTTTTTCAACAATTACATTTTTCACCGCAGGAACAAGGGTTTCTGCACACGGTTTTTCAAGCGCTGAAGTGAAACAAATCAAACTGGCCATTGAAAAAGGCAAAAATGGTTTTGCCGTTAGAGATAAGGATAAACCAATTAAACCCAAAAAAACGGCTGAGCAAATTATTGCAAAAGCAGAAGCGGAAAAAATTGAGTATGAACTAGAGAATAAGAAAAAATTCGACAACTCTCAAAGACCATGGCTTAATGACAATAACTTCAAAAATAAGTCATCAATAAATGCAATTTCTTTTCCTAATGACATTGAAGATGTTGAAAAAACTATTTTAAGGTTAACAAAAGCAGGAACTGAAATGTGCAAAGCAGTAATAGAAACTACATATTCTGAATTTCAAGAAAAAGCGATGAGCGACCAAAAAGCCAATTGGAATCCATTCCATGAAGAATTAGGTTTCGTTGAAGCATGCATTGATAAATCAACTGAAGGAATAAAAAAACTGAAACGATTGGAAGCATCTAATATAAATATAATTTTAGCAGACTGCCAAGATAGCATTGATGAACTTAGGAATAAATGGCTCCCAAAGTTGATGGTGAAACGCGAAAAAAAGAAAAAGCAAAATCTAATTATAATTGGAGTCATAGTATTTCTCATAATAACTTTTTATACCTATGTTTCTTTTAGTAAATAATATTATTGAAGTATAAAATACTATTTTTATTCTTTCTACTCTTTAAAAAAACGTTATTTGATGACTAAATCTATTTGCTTAATTGTATATTTTTTATTATCAGCTAAATGTTTGAAAGCGCAGAAATTATTTAAAAATATTAATAATGAACTTTGTATTAAACTATATAAAACTGACAAATTAAATGTAGAAGGTATTGTTTATATGGTTATTGATGATGAAAATCCGCTAGAAAGAAATGATTCTTTAATATTTATGAAGTGGTCAAAATTTAAACAATTAGAGCAATCTAAGTATGTGCAAAATTGGACTTCATTAGGAAAACGTGTAGAAATCGAGAATTTTCCATGTTATCAGTTTTTTCAAAAACTGCAACCTTTTATAAACAATAAAAAATATTATAAACATAGCAAAAGTAAACTGTAAAATAATTTGCAATAGGATTCAGGAATTGGTTTACAATTTAAATAATAATTTTTCTACAATGCTTGAAGACAAATGCGACGACATCGATGTCAGAATTGTTTAGCTAAATAAGATGATTGTGCAAATCTGACCGAAATAAAATCTAGCACATAACCACATTCATTAGAAAACTTATATAAATTTTCTTATTGTACAAAATAAAAAAATAATAAAGTAGAAATCAATAAAACGCTTATAGTAATTTCAAATTAAAAAACAATAAAAACAAATGAAAAAAATAATTTTATTAATAAGTTTAGCATTATCATTAAATGCATATTCACAAAAAATTGTAAAAGAGTATTATGACTGGGCTAAAACCAAAATTAAGAAACAATACTACACAGATGCTTACGGCACATTGAATGGTTCTTACAAATCTTATTCTGAATATGGTGGAATAATGAAACAAGGACAATGTAAAAATAATGGTCCCATTGGAAAATGGTTAGAAAATTATGACAATGGTAAACTGCACTATATAAAATATTACGATACCCCAGGTACCTATGACTTTCAGGTCCAAGATGGTAAAGTAATTTCATATTATGAAGACGGTAAAACCATTAAATATGAAAGAAATTTTAAAAAATTGGAACTTGATGGAGTTTGGAAAGAATACGATGAAAGAGGAACTTTAATTGAACAGGATAGTTATATAAATGGTGAGAGCGAAAAAAGAAGAATTAGAATAGAATCTGAAAAAGTTGAATATGAACGCAGAAAGAAGGAACAAATAGAAAAAGAGAATGCAGAAAATTACAAAAATAGTATAATATCCGCAGAAAAATATTTAGCAGGAAAGGATTATAATGAAGCAAAAAGATTTTTTATAATTGCAAGAGATGTAGCTAGTAATGAACAATATCCCAAGGATAAAATAAAGGAAATTAATGAGATAATTGAAAAAATAGCTCAATCAAAAATCAAATTTGATTTACAAGTTATAAAGATTGATGAATTGTGCAGTAAATTTAAAAGTCAGTATGTTATAAACAAACAAAGTTTCTGGGTTGACCCAGTAACTCTTAAACCACTTATAAAAGAAACTTATCCTAAAGGAGAGTATTTATATAAAAAATCAAATGATATCGTAAATGCTTTGATAATTGATTACAAAATTGTTTTGGATGGAGAAACTGAAATCATAAAAGGTAGTTACATTATATCGATTCTCAACAAAATGATTGCTTTAGCTGATACTAACACCAAAGATTTAGAGAAGCAGCTAAAAAAAGCTCAATCAGATGAAGAAGTCACAATAATACTAGGATTATAATCGAACTTATTAACAACAAGAAATATCATACTCCAATAATTATGAAAATTATAGCTGTAAATATTAGCCAAACAATATCAACCCAAACTATTCTCGATGCAACCAAAAGAGCTTGGGTTCTAGTCCTTTCTAAATGTGCTGAATATGACTATGTAATTAGTGTTAGTAAAGGAGTTATTGAAGGGTTTTTAAAAAAAACTGCAGAACATCCTGATTCATTTCAACCAGATAGAGTTGATTTTGATTTATTGCCTTGTACTCCTCAACAAATTCAACAAATTAAAGATTATATAAATGTTAACAAAATAAATTTAAAATTTATATCAACTAAATATATTGATTAAAATTAACCTTTGAATTTCAAAAATAGAAGTACTAAAAGCTAAATTAGCATCGAGATTCAATAAAATAAAAGAATGAACATTGGTTCAAAACGAATAAAGGTTGTCTGTTGGCAACCTTTTTTTGTTTTGATGTGCAGGATTCGGAAAAATCGG
>JACMPO010000092.1 GCA_014377455.1 Flavobacterium sp. | reverse complement strand
AAATTTTATGTGAGAGCAATTTGTTCTCCAACCGATAAAAGTGATGTTTCGGATCCTGCAACTGCAAATACACAATTAGTACCTCCTGCTTGTGGTGGAACGTTTACTGATCCTGGTGGAGCTAATGCAAATTATGCGAATAACGCAAATGTTACAACTACAATTACTCCAACACCAGGGCAATTGGTAACTATTACTTTTACTCAATTTGATTTAGAAAGTAATTTTGATTTCTTAAAAATATATGACGGTTGTGATGTTAATGCACCATTATTAGGAACCTACACTGGTTTAACTTTTCCGCCACAAACAACCGCTACAAATGCAAGTGGCTGTTTAACTTTTGTTTTTACTTCAGACGGTAGTGTTACGCATGCAGGTTTTGTGGCAAGTGTAACCTGTTCTCCACCACCAACATGTCCTAAACCTTCTGCTTTGACGGCAACTAATGTTACGCAAACAACAGCATTATTAGGCTGGACAGATATTGGTACTCCGCCACCAACGCAATGGCAGGTTTTAGTTTTACCTCTTGGTACTCCTGCACCTTTACCAAACGACAATCCAACTACTGGTATTTATAACGCACCTTCAAATCCAATATTAATTACTGGTTTAACTGCTGGTACACAATATACATTTTATGTAAGAGCCATATGTTCACCAACTGATACAAGTTTTTGGTCTATTGGATTTAATTTTAATACTTTACCAGGAAATGATGAATGTTCAGGAGCAGTATTTGTACCTGTAAATTCGAGTTCTACATGTGGCCAAACTGTACAAGGTACAGTATCTGGTGCAACTGCATCTTCCGTTCCTCTAAACGCACCATGTGTTGGAACTCCTGATGATGATGTTTGGTTTCAGTTTGTAGCATCAAATCCTTATTTGAATGTATCACTTTCTGCTGTAACAGGAACTTCCTTTAATTTAGGATTAAATTTTGCGGTGTATTCTGGTTCATGCGGTAATTTAACGCAATATTTTTGTAGTGGTACTGGTTTGAATTCGGGAACTTTAAATAACTTAATCGTTGGACAGACTTATTATATAAGAGTATATTCTAATGCGAATACTCCTCAAACAATATCATTTAACTTATGTATTTCAACTCCTTCGACTTGTGATAATTCTTCTTCGGTTTGTACTACAACTGGGGTAGGATATACTAATACTACCGGCGTAACGAGTTTAGGGACAATAGGTTGTTTGTTTACAACTCCAAATCCAACTTATTTTACCATTCAAGTTTTAACATCTGGACCAATAAATTATTTGCTAACGCAATCTACTACTCAAGGAGGTCCAGCAAATTTAGATGTTGATTATGTTGCATGGGGACCTTTTACTAGTCAAAATGAGGCTTGTACAGCAATTAGTAGTGGAGCAGCTAATCTTACTGGTTTGACAACCGGTTGTAGTTACTCGGCAGCACCCACTGAAAATTTTAATATTCCAAACGCTATTGCAGGACAATATTATATTATTTTAATCACTAATTATTCAAATAATCCTGGTTATATTTCATTAACTCAAGCCAATGCTTCAACTCTTGGATCTGGCTCTACGCTTTGTTGCCCAGATGCAAAATTCGCGTATAATCCGACAAGTTATTGTAAAAATGGAGGTTCAAATCCAGTTGCTGTTATAAATATTGGGTCTGTTGCTGGAACATTCACGGCTTCACCTGCTGGTTTAGTTTTTGTCAGCACTGCTACTGGAGAAGTAAATTTAGCATTAAGTGCACCTGGAAATTACATTGTAACCAATACTGTTTTACCTATTGGTGGTGGATGTACTCAAACTAAAACTTTTAGTTACACAATAAATATTTCTGACGCTAATAATACTTCAACAACGATTTCATATCCAAATTCAAGTTATTGTGGTTTAGATAATGCTACATACACTCCAATAGTTAGTGGTGGTACCGGCACAGGAAATACTTCAAATGGAATATTTTCATCATTGCCTTTAGGTTTAAATATAAATCCTACAACTGGTGCAATCCAATCAAACTTAAGTTCTTCTGGGGTTTACACAGTATCTTATTCTTTATCTTCAATTGGTGCTTGCCCTAGTTATACCGCTACGACAACTGTTACTATAAATGATGCAGTAGTTCCAACATTTAATACAATACCATCTTTCTGCTCAGGAAGTACCGCTCCTGTTTTACCAACGACTTCATTAAACGGTATCTCAGGGACATGGTCTCCTTCAATTGTAAGCAATACTGCTTCTGGTAATTATACATTTATTCCAAACAGCGGACAGTGTGCAACTAACAAAACGATATTCATAACTGTTCAAAATTGTGGTTTTGGTACTTATGCAACTGCAGTATGGTTAACCAATTGTAGCACATCTAATTTTTTCAACACTACTGGTTCTGGTGCTAATTTGATAGGACCAGCATCCAATATTTTCCCTAATTCAAACCTAGGAACTTATGTTCAAAATTCTAATTCATTAATTTTGAGAGGAGCTGAAGTTAAAACATTCAAGAATCCGGCATCAAATGTTTGTAGTTCGAATTTATATTTTAGAGTTTATCCACAAGCTGGTACACCTGGAGCTTTTACTTCTCTAAATTTGCCATTTTTTGATAATTGTACAGGAACAACTTTTCCAACTGGAGGCGCATGTCAACCTGGAGATCAAAAATGGCAGAATGTTTTAAATGATTCACAGTTACCTTATAATCTTACAACTTATCCTCCAGGCAATTATGTATTAGAAGTGTATTATGATGTTTCAGGATCTAATACTTCAACAACTTTATGTAATGATACGATACTAGTGAATAATGGTGGAGCAAATTTTATTTCCACATTTTCAATTCAGTCAACTCCTGCTTATTCAAGTACTAACCCTACAACTTGTAATGCTACTAATGGAACAATCACTATATCTGGTTTGGCTTTAAATACTGTTTATTCATTATCTTATGATGACGATACAGTTGCAAATGGACCACAAAATTTAACTTCAAATAGTAGTGGGGAGATTATAATTAGTGGATTAAATGCAGGGACATACTCAAACTTTACCCTAAGCATTAATGGTTGTATTTATACTAATTCAACACCAATTGTTTTAGTAAATCCTCAATATACACCAACATTTATTGCAGTTGCTCCAATTTGTTCAGGTGATACTTTAAGTCCGTTGCCAACAAGTTCAACAAATTCAACTCCTATTTCAGGAACTTGGTCACCAGCGTTGAACAATACAGCAACTACTACGTATACATTTACACCTGATGGAGGTCAATGTGCAACTACTGCTATTTTGACATTAACTGTTAACCCAACTGTTACACCAACGTTTAATGCGGTTGCTCCAATATGTTCTGGTGATACTTTAAATCCATTGCCAACAAGTTCAACAAATTCAACTCCAATTACTGGAACGTGGTCTCCTGCATTAAATAATACTGCAACTACTACGTATACATTTACTCCAGATGCTGGACAATGTGCAACGACTGCGAATTTGACTATTACGATAATTCCAAATGTAACACCAACGTTTAATGCGGTTGCACCAATTTGTTCAGGTGATACTTTAAGTCCGTTGCCAACAAGTTCAACAAATTCAACTCCAATTACTGGAACGTGGTCTCCTGCATTAAATAATACTGCAACTACTACGTATACATTTACTCCAGATGCTGGACAGTGTGCAACGACGGCGAATTTGACTATTACGGTAGTTCCAAATGTTACGCCAACGTTTAATGCGGTTGCACCAATTTGTTCAGGTGATACTTTAAGTCCGTTGCCAACAAGTTCAACAAATGCAACACCAATTACTGGAACGTGGTCTCCGGCATTGAACAATACTGCAACTACTACGTATACATTTACGCCAAATCCTGGACAATGTGCTAGTATAACTACATTGACTATTTTTGTTAATCCAAAAGTAACACCAACATTTAATGTTTACGCTCCACTTTGTACTGGAGATATACCTCCGGTTTTACCAAGTACATCAACAAATTCTACTCCAATAAGCGGAACATGGAATCCAGCAACAGTTAGTAATACTGCATCTGGCACCTACACTTTCACACCAAATGCTGGACAGTGTGCTATCGCAACAACTATAAGTATTGTGGTTCAAAGTGATTTCGATTTTGAAGTTAAAGGAGATTGTATGAATAACAATTTTATCTTAGAAGTTAAAGCCTTAACGTCTAACCTAGATTTGAATACTGCAAGTTATGAATGGCAGAACGCAAATGGTGTTTCTATTGGAACTAATAATCCAACATTTAACGCCACAAATTATATTACATCAAATAGTTTGGGTAATTCATTACCAGTAACTCTAAATGTCAAAGTAACAAACGGTGGATGTAGTAAAATTCATCCTTATACTATCCAAAGTATTTTTTGTGACATACAAAAAGGAATTTCGCCAAATGGTGATATTAAGAACGATTTCTTTGATTTATCTGGATTTGGAGTTCAAAAATTATCTATTTTTAATAGATATGGCATGAAAGCTTATTCTAAAAATGATTATACTAAAGAATGGTTTGGACAATCTGATGCTGGAGAAGAATTACCAGACGGCACATATTATTACGTTATTGAATTCAAAAGCGGTGCAGATACAAAAACTGGATGGATTTACATAAATAGACAAAATAATTAAGGTCTTTTAATCTTACACAAAACGGCAATCAAATTATTGATTGCCGTTTTTTTTTGATCTTGATTAGTTTTAAACTAAAGTTGAATAAAACTCAATTCAACTCAATGAAGTAGTTTTATTAAGTATCATTAAATCGTAAAGAAAATAATGTAAATAAATTGATTTGAAATAATGTGTTATAAAAATTTATTCTAATTATTAGTGATTAATTTTTTAGTATAAAACACATTAATTATGTATATACTAATTATTGATTTGTAGGAATTTTTATTTTTTTTGAGGAGTATTTCTTTGCTTTCGTATAATATCATCCAATACAGCTCTATTTGGGTAATTTATAACCCGAAGAGTAATGGTATCTTTCTTAATTGTTTGCCCCAGAATAACGTAAAGTTTGCCTTTTTCGTAAGCTACATTACTTTTGTCAAAATCAACATCACCGTACGTTAACGTATTTTTTATGTCAATCGTATCGATCCAATCTTCGGATAACTTTCGAGAGGCTTCAATACTGTAGTTAAATGGTTTGTTTCTTAGGTCGTTTAAAACCCTTGCGTTGGGAAAATAGTTACAACGTGTATCTTTTCCAGTCAATACTAATGCTACGAAAAAACACCCAATAATAAATCCTACAAGATAATAGGCAAAACGCTGATAAAACTTCATGTAATTTTTTTGTAAAAGTACTTTTTATAATTTTGATTTTAAAATTAATAGTTTGTAAAATTTGCAACTACAACATTATACTGAAATTCATTTATAATTCCTCTGAAAAATAGCTTTTTCAAAATTATCATATAAAAAAATACTCTTGATTGGCAGAATTATAGAATTTAAATTTAATTTTAAAATTAAAAAACAATTAAATTAATGTCACTATCAGGAAGATTAAACCAGTCACCAATGGCTTTATTTGTGAGAATACCATGATATAAATACACACCATTTTTCAAGCCTTTATTGCATCTAAGCGCGCTTTCAATTCCACCATCTTCAGCAATTTGAAGCAAATAAGGAGTTATTATATTACTAATAGACAGTGATGCAGTCTTTGAATAACGAGAAGGAATATTTGGAACACAATAATGAATTATATTGTTTTTTATAAATGTTGGCTTTTCATGAGTAGTAATTTCTGATGTTTCAAAACAACCACCGGTATCAATTGAAACATCCACAATTACTGCTCCTCGTTTCATATTTTCGACCATTGTTTCGGTAACTACCACAGGACATCTGTCTTTTCCACGCATGGCACCAATAGCAACATCGCAACGTCGAAGTGCTTTTAATAATGATTTTGGTTGTATGGTCGATGTAAATACACGTTGGTTCAAATTGTTTTGTAACCGTCTAAGTTTTGTAATTGAATTATCAAATACTTTTACACTTGCTCCAAGTCCAACAGCTGTTCGAGCAGCAAATTCGCCAACAGTGCCAGCGCCAAGAATTACAACATCAGTAGGTGGAACGCCTGTAATGTTTCCAAAAAGCAATCCTTTACCAAATTGATTGTTAATCATTAACTCTGCTGCAACTAAAATAGAAGCTGTCCCTGCAATTTCACTAAGTGATTTTACCGCTGGATAACTTCCATCTTCATCTTTAATATACTCAAAAGCAATAGCTGTTATTTTCTTTTTTGTTAAAGCTTCAAAATATTCTTTCTTTCTAGTTTTTAATTGAATTGCTGAAATAATTAATGAATTTGGATTCATCATTTCTATTTCAGCCATAGTTGGTGGTTCTACTTTGAGTAGCATTGGACATTCTAACACCTTTTTTGTATCGTTAGTTATTTCAGCACCAGCATCACTATATTCTTGATCTGTGTAACTTGAACTTTCTCCAGCGCCGGATTCTATTAGAACTCTGTGACCATGGGACGATAGTGAATTTACAGCATCTGGAGTTAAACAAATTCGACGCTCTTGATAACTAGTTTCTTTAGGAATTCCAATATACAATTCGCTTTTATGCCGCGTTATTTCTAATTTTTCTTCTTGTGGAAGCAACTGTTGTCTTGTAAATGGAGATAATGACATAATTACAAATATATATTATGGCACAAGTTACAAAACAATTGAGAATTTAAAAATTAAGAATTTAAAATTATTCAAAAATTAGTTGCCGTTTTCCATCTGATAAAACATTTAATGAAATGACTGAATGTTCGTCAGGAATTAAATTTGGAATATTTGTTGCCCATTCGATAAAACACCAATTTCCAGAATATAAATATTCGTCAATTCCCATGTCGAGTGCTTCGGTTTCGTTTTTTAATCGATACACATCAAAATGGTAAACAAATTCGTTTTTTGAAATTTGATATTCATTAACTAAACTAAACGTTGGACTACTCGTAGATTGTTTAACTCCAAGCGTTTTTACGAGTTCTTTTATTAAAGTAGTTTTTCCAGCACCCATAACTCCATTAAAAAGAATTACTTTTTTTGGATTTGAAGAAACTATTTTTTTTGCAATTTCTGACAGATCATCAAGTGAAAATATAATTTCCATTTAGATTTATATTATAAATAATTTTTCATTTAAAATCCTGAATTTACCTTGGATTAAATACCAAAAACGGCACAATAACCTCTTCTAAAGATATGCCTCCGTGTTGGTACGTATTTCTGTAATAGCTTACATAATGATTGTAATTATTAACATAAGCTAAAAATAAATCATTTTTTGCAAATATAAATGAACTACTCATATTGATTGTTGGAAGTCCAATTTTCTTTGGATCTTTTACAAAATAAACATCTTTATCTTCAAAACTCAAACTCCTACCTGTTTTATATCTCAAGTTTAAGCTGGTGTTTTTATCACCAATTACTTTGGTTGGATTTTTCACATTTATAGTTCCATGATCGGTGGTGATGATGAGTTTGAAACCCAATTTTTGAGCCTGCTGAATTATTTCCAATAAAGGTGAATTTTTAAACCAACTCAATGTCAATGATCTGTATGCTTTATCATCTGATGCTAATTCCTTTACAACATCCATTTCGGTTTTTGCATGCGAAAGCATATCAACAAAATTGTAAACCACGGTTACCAGATTATTATCTTTAAGTGTTCTAAAATTTTCAGCTAGTTTTTTTCCACTAGCAAGATTTGTAATTTTAAAATAGTCTTGTTTGATGTTCAATCCCAATTTTTTCAAATGAGCAGATAAAAATTCGGCTTCAAAAAGATTTTTTCCACCATCATCCACATCATTTTTCCAATATTGAGGAAATTGTTTTTCCATTTCTAATGGTGTTAATCCTGAAAAAATTGCATTTCGAGCATACTGAGTTGCTGTGGGTAAAATTGCATAATAAGGAACTTCTTTTTCCAACTTGTAATGATTATTTACAACACTTTCAAAAGTTTTCCATTGATCGTATCTTAAATTATCAATTACTACAAAAAGTACAGGTTTATCTTTTTTTGTTAACTCAGGAACTACTAATTCTCTAAAAAGGGTGTGTGATAAAATTGGTCTATCTGCTTTTTGTTCGCCCGAACCTTTTTGTTTAAATGATGTAGCATGAGGAGCAAACCAATCTTCGTAATTTCGTTCAATAAATTTGCTGAATTGCGAATTTGCCTCAAGTTTTTGGGATTCTAAAATATCAATAAGATTTGTATCTTCAATAGTTTCCAGTTCAAGTTCCCAGAAGATTAATTTTTTATACATTTCAATCCAATCTTCAAACGAATTTACCATGGCTAATTCCATGGCTATTTTCCGAAATTCTTTTTGATAATCTAGCGTTGTTTTTTCTGAAATTAATCTGGAATGATCTAAATTTTTCTTTAAACTCAACAGAATTTGATTTGGATTTACTGGTTTTATCAGATAATCGGCAATTTTTGAGCCAATTGCTTCTTCCATAATATATTCTTCCTCACTTTTTGTAATCATAATTACTGGAGTTGAAGATTTTTTTTCTTTTATTTCAGCAAGTGTTTCTAAACCACTCATTCCTGGCATGTTTTCGTCTAGAAAAACAATATCAAAATTGGTTTCTGCAAAAACATCTATTGCGTCACGACCATTATTACAGGTAGTAACAGCATAGTTTTTTTTCTCAAGAAACATGATGTGTGGTTTTAACAAATCTATTTCATCGTCAACCCAAAGTATTTTGATTTTGTCCATCGGTTTAATTTTTTAGTGCAATTTAGTTTTATTATAACGCTTAAAGTATTAAAATAATTGTAAAATAATTATTATTTTAAGTAATGGTTATAATAAAAAAAATAAAAGTTAATTATAAAATAAGTAGTTGCTATCCTAACCAACCATCGCGATCCAAACTTCTATATTGAATGGCTTCGGCAATATGATTTGGAACTACAGTTTCCGAATTTTCTAAATCGGCAATAGTTCGCGATACTTTTAAAATTCGGTCAAATGCTCTGGCAGAAAGATTTAATTTTTCCATAGCCGTTTTCAATAAGTTTAAGGATACTTCATCGAGAGGACAATATTCTCTAATTTGCTTTGAACTCATTTGAGCATTATAATGTATGTTTTCAAATGCTTCAAAACGTTTTGTTTGAATTTCTCTTGCTTTAGTTACTCTTTTTCTAATTTCAACACTACTTTCTGCTTTTCTTGATTCGGTTAACTTCTCAAATGGAACTGGAGTAACTTCTATATGAATGTCTATTCGGTCTAAAAGTGGACCAGAAATTTTACTTAAGTATCGTTGCATTTCAGCGGGTGATGAACTTACAGGAGCATCTGGATCGTTAAAATAGCCACTTGGACTGGGATTCATGCTGGCAACTAGCATAAACGACGACGGATATGTAATTGTAAATTTGGCTCGTGATATAGTTACTTCTCGGTCTTCAAGTGGTTGCCTCATTACCTCGAGAACTTCACGTTTAAATTCGGGCAACTCATCTAAAAATAAAACTCCGTTATGCGATAATGAAATTTCACCAGGTTGCGGATAACTGCCTCCGCCAACCAGAGAAACTGACGAAGCCGTATGATGTGGACTTCTAAACGGTCGTTGACTCATTAATCCGGCATCTTTAATTTTTCCAGCAACACTGTGTATTTTGGTAGTTTCTAAAGCTTCTTTCAACGTCATTGGAGGCAATATACTGGGAAGTCTTTTTGCGAGCATCGTTTTTCCTGATCCTGGTGGACCTATTAAAATAATATTATGTCCTCCAGCAGCAGCAATTTCCATACACCTTTTGATACTTTCTTGACCTTTAACATCAGAAAAATCAAATTCTGGAAAATCTAGTTCTTTATAAAACTCCTCACGAGTATCAATAATTGTAGGTTCTAAAGTTCCATTTCCTTCAAAAAAATTGATTACTTCTGTTACATTTTCTATTCCGTAAACATCCAATCCTGAAACTATAGCGGCTTCTTTCACATTTTGTTTTGGTAAAAAAAATCCTTTATAACCTTCTTCTTTTGCTTTAATCGCTATTGATAATGCTCCTTTTATAGGTTGCAAACCACCATCAAGCGATAGTTCACCCATAATCATATATTTATCAATATCAGTTGCTTTGATTTGTCCTGAGGCTACTAAAATTCCAATGGCAAGTGTTAAATCGTATGCAGAACCTTCTTTTCTTAAATCGGCAGGAGCCATATTTATTGTAATTTTTTTTACAGGCAAATTGTAACCATTATTTTTAAGAGCAGCTGCAATACGATAACTGCTTTCTTTAATGGCATTATCTGGTAAACCAACTAAATGGTAACCAACTCCTTTATCTATATTTACTTCAACTGTTATTGTTGTGGCTTCGACGCCAAAAACTGCACTTCCAAATACTTTTACTAACACGGCTTATATTTTTTTTCAAAAATAGTGTTTTTTTACAAATGATTAAAAAACAGCATTTTATTTTTTAAATAATTGCCACATATTAAGATTAGAATTATTTTTTAAAGTTTTTAATTCCTTCTAACAACCACTTTTTATATTCTTCAATATTTGGAGTATAAGGAACTGGAGTACTTAATTGTTGCTCGTCCAAATTTAATAACACATAATAAGGTCTCGAATTGTTCTTGAATTTTTGAATTTGAAACTCACTCCATTTCTGTCCAACTGTAGATATTAAGCTACCATTTTCCTTAGAAATATATTGATCTGCTTTGGTCAGTTCTTTCCGATCATCGCCATATAATGAAATTAACACTACATCATTTTTCAAAATTTTTAAAACAGCTGCGTCAGACCAAACATTATTTTCCATAAGACGACAATTTTGACAAGCTCTTCCAGTAAAATCAATGAGTATTGGTTTATTTATTTTCTTTGCATAAGCAACTCCGTCTTTATAATCCTCAAATGAAATAATTTTATGTGGACCAAAGGTAGCACCAATTGGCAAATCTAATTTATTGGAAACTTCAGAAGCATTACCAATTCCATTCGGGCTTTCACTATAAGTTTGCGGTGGTGTAAAAGCGCTAATTAGTTTAAGAGGAGCACCAAAAAGACCTGGAAATAAATACAGTGTAAATGAAAGTGTGATCAATCCAAAAAGCATTCTGCCGACCGAAATGTGATCTAATTTACTATCGTGTGGTAAGGTAATTTTACCAAAAAGATAAATAGACATCGTTGCAAAAATGGCAATCCAAATTGCAATAAAAACCTCTCGCTCTAAAAAGTGAGATTGTAAAACTAAATCAGCATTAGATAAAAATTTAAATGCTAAGGCCAGTTCAATAAAACCGAAAATTACTTTTACTGTGTTTAACCAACCGCCAGATTTAGGTAAATTTCCCAATAAATTTGGTGCAATTGCAAAAAACATGAAAGGTAAAGCCAGTCCTAAACCAAATCCCAACATAGCTAATGATAAAATTTTAGCGCCACCATCAGAATTTAACGAAGTTCCAAAAACAAAGCCTAAAGCAGGACCAATGCATGAAAATGATACAATTATTAATGTTAATGCCATAAAAAAGATACCTATCAAACCTTTTGAATTTGAAGCATTATCGACTTTATTTGCGATTTTGCTTGGCATAGTAATTTCGAAAGCACCAAAAAACGAAATGGCAAAAATTATAAAAATTAAAAAGAAAAATATATTCAAGTAAACATTAGTCGATATTTGAGAAAATATATCTCTATTTATGCCTTCTAACAAGTGAAACGGAATTGTAATTAAAACACATATGGCTACAATACAAAGCCCGTAAAATAATGCGTTAAATGTTCCTTTCGATTTTTTGCCCGATTGTTTTAAAAAGAAACTTACCGTCATGGGAATCATTGGAAATACGCAAGGAGTAATGGTTGCAAACATGCCACCAAAAAACGC
Organism: Flavobacterium sp.; assembly: GCA_014377455.1. GTDB lineage: Bacteria > Bacteroidota > Bacteroidia > Flavobacteriales > Flavobacteriaceae > Flavobacterium. The sequence goes on along the minus strand of JACMPO010000092.1, from coordinate 45,562 downwards.
AAGAATAAAAATATTCAAAACTCCCTTGTCTTTTTTATCATCAATTACAGGTTTAATTGGGTCTAATTGCTTTACGGTTGTTTCAACTTTTTCTGGTGTAATGGATTTAATTGGTTCAGAATCGATTAATGTTTTTGTAGTATCCGCTTCAGAAACAGATGTTTTAAGGGTAGTTAAAGGTAAATTAAAAACGAAATCTTTGTTATCATTTATACAAGCATCTTTGCAAACCTGATATTCTAAATGTAAGTTAGCAAGGCTATTTTTTAAATTTATAAGCTTTATTTTTTGAGTTACAATTACTGTTTTTTCAAATAAATATTCGTCTACTCCAAAAACATCGTTAAATGATTTTTTGTATTTGCTTTCTTTTGCTTTTCCAATTAATTCGTAATTTCCTTTTTTATTCTTGAAATCCAAAATCATTGGTAGTGGACCACCATCTGGCGTAAATTGTGAATAAACATGCCAATTATCGTCAATAGTTCCAATAATTATTAAATTAAATTCGGTGTCAGATGATTTTTCAACTTTAGTTTTCCATTTTACTGGATTTAAAACTTGAGAATTTCCAATCCCAAATGTCAATATTGTAATGAATAGTAAAAGAAATTTTCTCATTATAAAATGGTTATTTTTAAAATAGTGGTAGTGTTTGGAGTTACTTTAAATCGCTTATCAAAGCGTTTATTACAGACCCAAACAATTAAATTTTCTGAGCATAAAACCCATTGTTGTGCTTTATCTATTAGCGACATTTTTTCATCTTTAAAAAATTTGCTCAACATTTTTTTTCCTTTCATTCCGTAAGGATAAAAATAATCGCCTTCTTCCCACTTTCTTAATTTTAATGGAAATTGTAACTTTTTTCTGTCTACAAAGATACAATTAGTAGCAACATCGGTAATTGAATTAACTTCGGAAATAGTAATATTTAATGGAAATTTAACTTCTTTTTGACTTTCTTCGATCAAATATTCAACGGGTTCTTTATTAAAATCTCGAGTAGATAATAGCAAATAATCACGATTTTTAAGAATCTGATATTTTTCTGAAAAAACTTGTTTGCCCGATTGTGCATGAACTAATTTATAAATATCATCCCAAGCTGTAAATCCGAAATCTTTAAACCAACAATATAAATAAGCTTCATAATTTGGTATTTGAAGTAATTTTCTGAGGTCAAATTGTATTGTCCCTTTTTCATTTTCTGTTGCAACTTCTTTATAAAATATATATTCTCCATCGGCTACAATAGACTGAGCTTGATATAAATATTTTTGAGTTTTTTGAAATGATTCCAGAAAATTTGGACTGATTTCCTTGAGCGCAGGAATTACGTGATGCCGAATTTTATTGCGAAGATAATTGTCTGATTCGTTACTGGAATCTTCTCTCCATTTAATATTATTTTCTTTGGCATATTGCTCAATTTCTGCTCTTGAAAAAGGTAATAAAGGCCTGAAAATTTTATCATTTATTACTGGAATTCCCGTCAAACCGTCAAGTCCTGTTCCTCGTGACAAATTAATGATAAAGGTTTCTAAATTATCGTCGAGATGATGCGCTGTTGCAACGTAAGGAACATTGTTTTCAATCATTTGTTCCTCAAACCAGTTGTAGCGCAACTCTCGTGCGGCAACTTGGATCGAAACTTTCATTTCTTTGGCGATTTCTTTAGTTTCAAAAAATCCAATTTTGAGTTGCAACTTATTTTCGTTAGCATAATCATGAATAAAACGCATGTCAGCATCGCTTTCTTCACCACGAAGTTTGAAATTGCAATGTAACAAGCCAAAACTTAGTTGATAATGTTGAAATAAATTCACTAAAACCATGCTGTCAATGCCACCACTAACGGCGATGTAAAAACTATTGGTTTTTAGAAATGGAAAATTTTTTATTAAATGCTGATCAAATTTTTTAAGCATTTTCAAAAATAAGAAAATTTTTAACTTAAAACGGCAAACATTGCTTTTGCTTTTAACAAACACTCTTCGTATTCGTTTTCTGGAATTGCTTCCGCTGTAATTGCGCTTCCAACCGAAAAGGAAAGATATTGATTTTTTGAATTATATAAAATGCTACGAATTACAACATTAAAATCAAAATTTGAGTTTGGATCAAAATATCCTACTGCGCCACTGTATAATCCTCGCTTGGTTTCTTCTAAATTTTCAATAATTTTCATAGCAGCAATTTTTGGTGCGCCGGTCATGCTTCCCATTGGGAACGTTGTTTGTAAAACTTCGATTGGCGCAATTGCAGTAGTATCAATTTCTGAGATTATGGTCGAAATCATTTGGTGAACTTGCTTGAAAGAGTATATTTTACATAATTCTTCTACCTTGACCGAACCTTTCGTTGCAGTTCTTGATAAATCATTACGAACTAAATCTACAATCATAATATTTTCACAACGTTCCTTTTGATTGTTAGCTAATTCAAACTTAGATTTTTCGTCTAATTTTAAATTTTCATGTCGCATTGCAGTTCCTTTTATAGGTTGCGAAATTATTTTACTTTCAATTTTCTTTAAGTAACGTTCGGGCGAAGCACAAAGCAAAAAGTTTGTATAATTTTTAAAATAAACGGAGTTTGGAGCGGTCGATATTTCATTTAATTTTTGATAAATCTGGAGTGGATTTATGATTGCTTTTTCCGCAAAAAATTCCATACAAAAGTTAGCTTCATATATATCTCCTCGCTGAATATGAGCCAACATTTGAGTAGTTTTTGTCAAGTAATCTGCTCTTTTAATTCGTTGTTGTATAGCTACATTATGATGACTCGAATTTTCCTGTAATTTAAAATTAAGTATTTGATTGAAATCAAATTCTAATTCATCATCACACATTTTTAAATAATGAATTTCTAATAAATTATCTTTTAATAAAAATAATTTTTTAGGCTGAAAAAAAAACAAATCGGGAAACTGAAGTCCATCTAAATTATCTGATTTTAAATCTTCTAAGTCATTTTTTAAATCATAAGACAAATAACCAAAAAGCCAATCTTTAGTTTGACTTTGATATTGATGCAAGGATTGAAATGAATTAATGTAATCCGTTTTGATAGAAGTGAATGCTTCAACAGCTACAACTAAATCGTATTGCAAATATTTTTGATTATTATTTTCAACATTTGAATCTAAATATACAATTTCATTGTAGGATTGCGACCATTGCAACAATTGACATTTAAATTTTGAAACATCTGAAATTTCAGTATAAAAACTAGTTCTCAAAGTACAATTTTATAGATGCGAATTTACACTTATTAGTCAATATTTATTAGTAAAAATAAAAAAGTTCAAAAAATAGTTACTACTTTCTGAACTTTTAAATGAATTAATAATTATTTTTATTTAAGCGTAAAAGATGATTTTGAAACCAGTTCACCTTTATCAAAAACATTAACAAAATAGGTGCCTTTTTCAAACCCTTTTCCTGGTAAATCTTGAACTACATCGACGGTTTTATTTTCAAATTTCACTACCGATTTAAAACTATAAGTAAGTGTTTTGTCTCCAAAATTTTCAGTTGCTTTATCACCAAGAACGTTATTTTTGCTATCTATTACCTGAACATAATATACTTTATCTCCTGATTTTGCAATGCTATTTTCGGCAATCGTAAAACTAATTTTTAAAATATCTACACGACTTGCTTTTTCTGTTTCTATCTGTTTTCCAGAACTTCTTAATTTAAAAGCTCCTGTTTTTAAATTCAAAACAGATAATTTTGAACCTTTTTCTACTGTTTTTGCAAGTTCTTCGTTTTGCCCAACCAATGTTTGATTGTAATTTTTAGACTCTGTTAAAACAACCTTGGTACTATCCAAATTGGTAGTTAGTTTTTGATTGTCTTTTTTCAAAACTTCAACTTCTTGCATCAAACTATTCATCTTGGTTTGTAAGCCAAGAAACTGTTGTTTGTATTTTGACATTGAAGCAACATCACCTTTAGACTTTTCAAGTTGCGACATTAATCCAACAACTTTTTCGCGCTCAGCAATTAATTCATCACTCATAGATGTATTTTCAGCAATTGCGGCATCGTACGTAGCTTTCAAATCTTGTAAATCTTTCATTACATTTTCTTTTTCAGTTTTAGTAGATGATACCACAGTTTCTAAAGCTTTGGTTTCATTTGTTAATTTGAAAATGTAAAACAAACTTCCCGCCAAAAGTAGTGCAAGGATGATCACAATAATTTTTAATGATGAATTACTCTTTTGATTGTCAATTTGATTTTCCATTTGTTTTTTTTAATAAACGATAGTTAAAATTTTATAAGTAAAACGTAAATTTACAACTTTTATTGTAAATCTGACCAACATTATTTTTTATGGAAAAATTAATTCGTTTCACAATATCCGATTTATCTAAAATCACAAATCATCGCAGTGGTGAAATAAAATATGGTGAAAAAATGGCTGTTGTTCCTAAAGAATATGATGTAATATCGTATCTCAAAATTTGTGAACCACAGTTTGTTTTATTAGGAATCCCTGAAGATATTGGAATAAGAGCAAATTTTGGTCGTCCTGGTGCAGATTCTGCTTGGGAAAGTGCAATAAAAAGTATTGCAAATTTACAACACAACCGATTTAACAAAGGCACACAAATTTTGGTTTTAGGTCAACTTGATGTTCATAAAGAAATGGAAGAAGTTCAAAATTTAGATTTTCACAATACCGAAGATCGAAAAAAAATGAACGAACTAGTGGTTCAAATTGATAAAGAAGTGGTGCATATAATAACACAAATTGTTAAAGCGGGAAAGATTCCAATAATAATTGGCGGAGGACATAATAATGCTTACGGAAATATTAAAGGAACAGCATTAGCCAAAGGAAAACCTATAAATGCTATAAATTTTGATGCTCACTCCGATTTTAGAATTTTAGAAGGACGACATTCTGGAAACGGATTTTCATATGCTTTTGAAGAAGGTTTTTTGAAAAAATATTTTATTTTTGGTTTGCATGAAAGTTATACTTCTAAAAGTGTTTTAACAGAATTAAAAACGCTACAAGACAAAGTACAATTTAATACCTACGACGAAATTAACATTCGCAGAGAAAAAGATTTTGAAGCCGAGTTAGAATATGCAAATTCGTTCATAAACACCGATTTTTACGGAATTGAAATTGATTTAGATGCCATTCCTAATATTCCCAGTAGTGCCATGACAATAAGTGGATTTTCTGTCGAAGAACTGCGTCGATTTATTTATTATTTTGGTTGTAATACTAATGCAAGTTATCTTCATATTTGTGAAGGAGCACCCTCGTTAGATAATGAAAAAAACAATCATTTGGTGGGCAAACTAATAGCATACTTAGTTTCCGATTTTATAAAAGCAAAAGGAATTTTGTTAGTATAAAAAAAATCGCTTCTTTTATGAAGCGATTTCTGTTATTGCATTGGTCCTGTTTTTTTTCTTTCCAGAGGATTAACTTCCTGTTTTACAATTACTTCTCCTTTAATTTTAATGGCAACCCGACCACCATCAACGTTTGCAGCATTACTTTCAACGGTTATTGTTTTTCTAATCGGACCAGGATTCATATTATATTTTACATCAATTTTTCCTGTTTTTCCTGGCAAAATTGGTTCAGTGGGTTTTGTAGGAACGGTACATCCACAAGTAGATTGTACATTTGTAATTATTAAAGGTGCATCTCCAGTATTTGTAAACTCAAAAGTTCGCAAACCACTGTCACTTTCTTTCGAAACTGTTCCATAATCTATCGTGTTATCTTTTGCTTTAAATTCAATTTTTGGTTGCGCAAAAACAAATCCACTCATCATTACAACCGCAAATACTATTCTTTTTTTCATTATTTCTAAAATTTGGTATGTGTAAAATTAGATACTTTAAATTTAAACTCAAAAATTTAATTCTTAATTTTTTATAAAAGTACATATTAACTACTTTTGCATTAATAGTACAAATAGCATACCAAGTTTAATTTTGCATGTTTTGAAGCAATTTGAAGCGAATGGCTTGGGATTTAACAACAATCCATTTTCCTGCTTTCCATTGCAATCTTGTCTCTTAAAAAAAACGAGTCAAGATTTCCGCTTCAATCAGGGCTAGCTAAAAATGGCATTGATTTTTTGTTCAGTCGTTCGAAACAACTTTAAACTATATTGAATTATAAACATTTTAAATAAAATAAATGATTTCTGCACAATTCAACGCCAAAGAAGTAGAAAATAAATGGTATGAGTATTGGATGAAAAACAACTATTTCACCTCCAAACCCGATCATAGAACACCATATACAATTGTAATTCCACCACCAAATGTAACTGGTGTTTTGCACATGGGACACATGTTGAACAATACGATTCAAGATGTATTAATTCGACGTGCACGTTTGAAAGGTTTCAATGCTTGTTGGGTTCCTGGAACGGATCATGCTTCTATTGCAACCGAAGCAAAAGTTGTTGCCAAACTAAAAAGCGAAGGAATTAACAAAAACGACCTGACTCGTGAAGAATTTTTAAAACACGCTTGGGATTGGACTACTAAATATGGCGGAACTATCTTAGAACAACTAAAACAATTAGGCTGTTCTTGTGATTGGAGTCGTACCAAATTCACAATGGACGACGATATGTCGGCTTCGGTAATTCATTCATTTGTAGATTTATATAACAAAGGTTTGATTTACAGAGGTTACCGAATGGTAAATTGGGATCCAGAAGCAAAAACTACTTTATCCGACGAAGAAGTAATCTTTGAAGAACGTCAAGGGAAATTATACTTTTTAAATTATAAAATTGAAGGGAGTGAAGATTTTCTGACAGTTGCAACTACGCGTCCCGAAACTATTTTTGGTGATACTGCAATTTGCATCAATCCAAACGACGAACGTTTTATACATTTAAAAGGTAAAAAAGCAATTGTTCCAATTTGTGGTAGAGTAATACCAATTATTGAGGACGAATATGTAGATATCGAATTCGGAACTGGATGTTTAAAAGTAACTCCAGCGCACGATATGAACGATAAAACACTAGGCGAGAAGCACAATCTAGAAATTATCGATATTTTTAATGAAGATGCATCTCTAAATTCATTTGGATTGCATTATCTAGGAAAAGACCGTTTTGTTGTTCGTGATGAAATCGCTTTGGAATTAGAAAAAATTGGAGCATTAGCAAAAACAGAAATTCATTTGAACAAAGTTGGAACGTCTGAAAGAACCAAAGCTGTAATTGAGCCGCGATTGTCTGATCAATGGTTTTTAAGCATGGAAGAATTGGTAAAACCAGCTATAAAAGCGGTTTTAGAAACTGAAGAAGTAAAATTATATCCGTCACGATTTAATAATACTTACAAACATTGGTTGGAGAACATTCGCGATTGGAATATTTCGCGCCAATTGTGGTGGGGACAACAAATTCCGGCATATTACTATGGTGACGGAAAAGAAGATTTTGTTGTGGCTGAAAATATCGAAGAGGCTTTGGTACTAGCCAAAATAAAAACAAACAACCAGCAACTAACGACCACCAACTTAAAACAAGATGCAGATGCACTAGACACATGGTTCTCATCATGGTTATGGCCTATGGCTGTTTTTGGTGGAATTCTAAATCCTGAAAATGAAGATTTTAAATATTATTATCCAACAAATGATTTAGTAACTGGTCCAGATATTTTATTCTTTTGGGTTGCTCGTATGATTATTGCAGGTTATGAATATGCTGGCGAAAAACCATTTACCAATGTTTATTTAACAGGATTAGTTCGTGATAAACAACGTCGCAAGATGTCAAAATCATTAGGAAATTCTCCAGAACCATTAGAACTAATTGAAAAATTTGGTGCCGATGGTGTCCGTGTAGGGTTACTTTTAAGTGCTTCTGCAGGAAACGACATTATGTTTGATGAAGAACTTTGCAACCAAGGAAAAGCATTTTCTAACAAAATCTGGAATGCTTTCAAATTAATTAAAGGCTGGGAAGTATCAGATACAATTCCGCAACCCGAATCGTCGAAAGTTGCTATAGAATGGTATGAAGCAAAACTTCAAGAAACGCTATTGAACCTTGAGAACGATTTTGAAAAATACCGCCTTTCAGAAGCATTAATGGGTAGTTATAAATTAGTTTGGGACGATTTCTGTTCTTGGTTTTTAGAAATGATAAAACCGGGATATCAGCAACCAATTGATGTAAAAACATTTGAAGCGGCTATTGACTTTTTAGAATCTAATTTGAAAATTTTAAATCCATTTATGCCATTTTTAACAGAGGAAATTTGGCATTTGATAGCAGACAGAACGCCACAAGAAGCCTTAATAATTTCGGTTTATCCCGAGATTAAATCATTTAATGCTACTTTAATATCTGACTTTAATACTATCATTGAGGTAATTTCTGGAATTAGAACTGTAAGAAAAGATAAAAATATTGCTTTTAAAGATGCTATAGATTTGAAGATTTTGAATAACGATGCTCTTACTACAAAGTATGATTCGGTAGTTCGTAAACTAGGAAATATTGCCTTGTTAGAATATGTAATCGATAAAGTTGTTGATGCACTTTCGTACAGAGTAAATGCAAACGAATATTTTATTCCTATTAGTGGAAGTATTGATAAAGATGCCGAAATTTTGAAATTAAATGAAGAGTTACATTACTATAAGGGATTTTTAAGGTCAGTTCAAAATAAATTATCTAACGAAAAGTTTGTGAATGGCGCACCAGAAAAAGTTTTAGATATGGAGCGCAAAAAAGAAGCAGATACTGTGGGAAAAATAGCAACTATCGAGCAAAGTTTGGCCGGATTAAAGTAAAAAATTATTTCACAATAATATCATATTTAGTCAATAAACCACGCAGACCTTCCATTGAAAATTGTGCTTTTTTAAGTTTATTTTGTTCAGGATCGATTGTATAATCGTAGCTGGTAGTAAAATCAGCTTTATTAGCAATAGTGTTTATAAATACTGCTCGCCGTAAATTGCAATTGTCAAAAACTACTTCGGTTAAATCGCTTTGCATAAAATCGACCGAAATCATACTGCAATTTATAAACTTCATTTTCTTGAGTTTTAAAGTATAAAATTGAGCATAATCTAAAAGGCAATCTTTGAAATTGAACTCATAAATAACTTGATCTGTCATGGCAAAATTTACACTCGTAAAATTACATTTGTTAAACTGTACGCCTCTTAAGGAAACATAATTTATTTTTGTAGCGTTGAAATTACACTCTACAAAAGTGCAATCTATAAAAGTTACGGCTTGAAAAGTACATGATGTAAAATCGCAGTTTGTGAAAATACAATTTTCGAAATCCTTAAATTTTATATTAGATTCTAGAAAAAATTGATCAGACAATTCTTGGTCAAGTATATAATCGTTGTTCATGTTTTGATACGTTTATAAAAATAAAAATGATTTATTATTTAGCCCTGATGTTAGGGAAAAACATCGCCTTCTAAGGGCGATTTTTGGAAAAGCAACAGGATTTACCATAGTTGATAAAGCCCAAGTCATTCGCTTCAAAATTATACTTTATTTTTTGTAAATGTGGTTTTAACTAAAAATTAATATTCGTTTTGTAATTGTAAAGAAGTAAAATATTAATTTTATAACCTATGGAAAAAAATAGCAAAAAAGGTTTTTTATTTAAGCAATATGAAGCGCCGTTTCAGTCTCCTTTTGACAAACTTTTTGGGATTTTTAAAGAGTTAATTACCCATACTTCGGGCGATTTTGATGAAGCGATAGATTGGTTACGACAGCTCGATGTGGAGTATAAACTTACTGATAAAGAATACACTATTGACGATTTTATTGAAGATTTAAAGAAGAAAGGGTACATTCGAGAGGAGCTAAAAGATGATGGAACTTCGGGAGTTGGCATAACTGCAAAAACTGAAAGAGCGATTAGACAACAAGCTTTAGAACAGATATTTGGTAACTTAAAACGATCGGGAACTGGAAATCATAAAACCAAATTTTCTGGAAGTGGTGATGAGCAAACTGGTGAGTTTCGAGAATTTAGATTTGGCGATGGATTGGAAAGTATTTCGCTAACAGAAAGTTTACGTAATGCTCAAATTAATAATGGTGCAGAGGAGTTTTTGTTGACCGAAAATGACTTGGTTGTAGAAGAATCAAAATTTAAGGCTCAAATGAGCACCGTTTTAATGATTGACATCAGTCACAGCATGATTTTATACGGCGAAGATCGAATAACGCCTGCCAAAAAAGTGGCTATGGCACTTGCTGAATTAATCACGACTCGTTATCCAAAAGACACTATTGACATTTTGGTTTTTGGAAACGATGCATGGACTATAGCAATTAAAGATTTACCTTATTTAAAAGTTGGACCTTATCATACAAACACTGTTGCCGGATTGCAACTTGCCATGGATATTTTGAGACGAAAGCGAAATACAAACAAGCAGATTTTTATGATTACCGATGGAAAACCAAGTTGTGTAAGAGAAAAAGATGGAACTTACTATATGAATTCCAACGGATTAGACCAGTATATTGTAGAACAATGCTACAATCAGGCACAACAAGCTCGGAAATTACACATCCCAATTACAACATTTATGATTGCCAACGATCCGTACCTACAGCAATTTGTGAATAAATTTACAGAATCAAATCAAGGAAAAGCATTTTATACCGGTTTAAAAGGTTTGGGTGAAATGATTTTTGAAGACTACGAAACTAACAGAAAGAAAAAGATAAAATAAATTTGGACGTTACCGCAAAAAAAGCGGTCGGGCTTTTCGTTTCAATCTTTTTCTAGGTAAAAAAACCTAGAAAAAGGATTTTCACTACAATCCCTAACGCAAAGAAAATAGAATTAAAATAACAATAAAATTAAGAGGTTTAGATTACTTCGTACCTCGCAATGACAATATGAAAACAGAAACGATAAAAACTTTAGGAGCATTAGAAAGTGTTGGATACAAATCCAAATCAATTAAAGATGAATTACGCGATAATTTACGGGAGAAAATAAAATCTGGCAAACCAGTTTTTGAAGGCGTTCATGGATTTGAAAATACCGTGATTCCCGAGTTAGAACGCGCCATTTTATCGCGCCATAATATTAATTTGTTAGGATTGCGAGGTCAAGCAAAAACTCGTTTAGCTCGAAAAATGATCGAGTTGTTGGACGAATATATTCCCGTTGTGGCAGGATCAGAAATTAACGATGATCCTTTGAATCCAATTTCACGATTTGCAAAAGATTTAATTGCCGAAAAAGGAGTAGATACACCCATCACTTGGTTGCATAGAAATGATCGATTTTCAGAAAAATTAGCCACACCAGATGTAACTGTAGCCGATTTAATAGGCGATGTAGATCCAATAAAAGCAGCCAATTTAAAATTATCTTATGCTGACGAACGTGTAATCCATTTTGGAATGATTCCTAGAGCCAACCGTTGTATTTTTGTTATCAATGAATTACCCGATTTGCAAGCTCGAATTCAAGTGGCATTATTCAATATTTTACAAGAAGGCGATATACAAATTCGAGGGTTTAAGTTGAGAATGCCGTTGGACATGCAATTTGTGTTTACTGCAAATCCAGAAGATTATACAAATCGTGGGAGTATAGTTACACCTTTAAAAGATAGAATTGGTTCTCAAATATTAACGCATTATCCTGAAAGTATTGAAGTAGCGAGAACTATAACACAACAAGAAGCAAAATTAGATAAACATCAGTTAGAAGCGGTTTATATACCCAGTTTAGCAAAAGATTTGTTGGAACAAATAGTATTTGAAGCTCGAGAAAGTGAGTTTATAGATAACAAAAGCGGTGTTAGCGCTAGATTAAGCATTACTGCTTATGAAAATTTACTTAGTTGTGCAGAACGTCGTGGATTAAAAGCAGGAAAAGATAATACAACGGTGCGATTATCTGATTTTATGGGAATTATTCCAGCCATTACTGGTAAAGTTGAATTAGTATACGAAGGTGAACAAGAAGGTGCTGCTGTTGTGGCACAACATTTAATAAGTGATGCTATTCATACTTTTTTCCCTGCATATTTTCCTAAAATAGAAAAGTTGGAGCGCGATGCTAATTCAAGTCCTTATGCTAAAGTATTAGAATGGTTTTTTGCAGAATCCGGTTTTGAATTGTTAGATGATGCATCAGATGAAGAATATAAATTACAGCTGGACAAAGTAACCTCATTAGACGATTTAATTCAGAAATACCAGCCAGAAACATTACCAGAAGATCGTTATTTTATTAAAGAATTTATCCTTTGGGGATTAGTAGAATATGACAAATTAAGTAAAGATCGATTTGTGGAAGGTTATCAATTTAAAGATTTATACGGAAGTTATATTAGTAAATTGTAGTTTTTTATTCAAAAATAATCTTAAAAATAAAGAAGTTTTTTAAAATTTGAAATTAGGTAAATAAAAAAACTCAACTAAGTTTTAGTTGAGTTTTTTTGTGACCGCGGCTGGATTCAAACCAGCAACCTCTTGAGCCGTAATCAAGTGCGCTATTCAGTTGCGCCACGTGGCCTTTTTTGTGAGTGCAAATATAGTACTTCTCCTTAAAAATACAAATTTATAATTATAAAATTTCGCAACCTTTTTCTTATAATTTCTAATGATTTTTTTATCTATTTGCCTTTTAAAGAACGAGTTGTAACATAATATCGCCAGCTAATAAGAATTAATTGCCATTTTTTTGCTTTAGAAATATCTAATTTTTGCTTTGTAAAACTAGGAAGTAACAACTTATTTAACTTTGCTAAAACTGAAAACATAATTTTTATTTTGGCAAATATAATTAATTTGTATCATTTTAAATTTGAACTAATTCTCTTATAAATTAGTATTATATTTACCCTAATTTATTATCTGAGAATTTAAATTTCTTTTAAATTGAAAAATTTTTACGCTATTCTTTCAAAAAATTTCCCATTTAATCCTACAGTTAAGCAAGATATTTTTTTTCAAAAAATTTCAGAATTTATTTGTAATATTAATGCTAACGAAATTTTTGTTTTAAAAGGATATGCTGGGACTGGAAAAACTACAGTAATATCCACCATTGTAAATAATTTAATAGAAATTAATAAAAAATATGTTTTGTTAGCGCCAACAGGTCGTGCTGCTAAAGTGATTTCAAATTATGCCAATAAACCTGCTTTTACCATTCACAAAAAAATATATTTTCCAAAAAAAAGCTCCAATGGTGGTATCAATTTCACCATGCAACAAAATAAACATAAAAACACCATTTTTATTATTGATGAAGCTTCAATGATTTCAGATATTAATTCGGAATCAAAATTGTATGAGAATGGTTCTTTGCTCGACGATTTGATTTCTTATATTTATTCTGGAGTCGATTGCAAAATGATTCTTATTGGTGATACTGCTCAATTGCCTCCAGTACATTTAGACATTTCGCCAGCTTTAAATTGTGATACTTTAGAACTTAATTACAACAAAAATGTAAAAACTATTGAGCTAGATGAGGTAATGCGTCAGGAAGAAAATTCTGGGATTTTATTTAATGCAACTGAACTTAGAGAAATTTTGAAAAGTAATTTCATTGATGATTTTAAATTTCATCTCAAGCGGTTTAAAGATATTGTTCGATTGTCTGACGGATATGATATTCAAGATGCAATAAATCAGGCGTATAGTAATTATAGTATAGAAGATACAGCATTTATTGTTCGCTCAAACAAACGTGCTAATCAGTACAATCAGCAAATTAGAACTAAAATTCTTGACAAAGAAAGTGATTTATCTGTAGGTGATTTTTTGATGGTTGTAAAGAATAATTATTTTTGGCTCAAAGATTCTGATGAAGCAGGATTTATTGCTAATGGTGATATTATCGAAGTTCTTGAAATTTTTAGTTTTAAAGAATTGTACGGATTTAATTTTGCAAAAGTCAAAGTGCGAATGATAGACTATCCTGATCAAAAACCACTTGAAACTATTTTGTTATTAAACACTATTTCAAGCGAATCGCCATCATTGACCTATGAAGAATCTAATTTATTATACCAAGAAGTAATGAAAGATTATGAAAACGAAACTAAATTTAAACGTTTTCAAAAAGTTAAAGAAAATGAGTTTTTTAATGCTTTACAAGTAAAGTTTTCATACGCCATAACATGTCATAAAAGTCAAGGTGGTCAATGGAATACCGTGTTTGTAGAGCAACCTTATTTGCCAAATGGCATTGACCGAGATTATATTCGTTGGTTATACACGGCAATTACAAGAGCAAAAGATAAATTGTACTTGATTGGTTTTAAAGATGAAAGCTTTCAGTCGTAATTTAATTTTTAGTTAGTGATTTAATTTTTTTGACTCCTAAAAGAGTTTACGTTAATCATTATATAATTTAGATTTCATTAAGTCATTAAAACTTCCAAAATACTTATTGCTGCCTCACTTATTTTTGTTCCAGGACCAAAAACCGCAACCGCACCAGCATCAAACAGAAATTGATAATCTTGAGCAGGAATTACACCACCTACAATAACCATAATATCTTTGCGTCCATATTTTTTTAATTCGTCAATAACTTGTGGAACTAAAGTTTTATGTCCTGCAGCTAGTGATGAAATACCTAAAATATGAACATCATTTTCCACTGCTTGCTTTGCAGCTTCTGCTGGAGTTTGAAATAGCGGACCTATATCTACATCAAAACCTACGTCTGCATAACCTGTCGCCACAACTTTTGCTCCACGATCATGACCGTCTTGTCCCATTTTAGCAATCATTATTCGAGGTCTTCTGCCTTCTGTTTTTGCAAATTCATCGGCTAGTTGCTTTGCTTTTTCAAAACTTTTATCGTCTTTTATTTCTTTACTATACACGCCACTAAATGATTTAATTTGTGCTTTATATCTACCAAAAACTAATTCTAACGCATCGCTAATTTCTCCAAGTGTAGCTCTATTTCTTGCTGCTTCGACTGCAATTTCTAATAAATTTTTATCAGATTTTGAAGCATCCATCATTTTTTCTTTAGCGCATTCTGTCAATTTTTCTAAACTGGTTTTTACTGCTAAGTTATCTCGTATTGATTTTATATGCTGAAGTTGTTCAACTTGTTGTTTTCTAACCATTTGATTATCTACATCTAAAATATGTAAAGGATCTTCTTTCTCAAGACGAAATTGATTTACACCAACAATAATGTCCTGACTGCTATCTATTCTGGCTTGCTTTCGTGTTGCTGCTTCTTCAATGCGCAATTTTGGAATTCCTTCTTCAATTGCTTTTGTCATGCCGCCAAGTTCTTCAACTTCTTCTATTAACGTCCAAGCTTTAGCAGCGATTTCTTGAGTCAAACTTTCTACATAATAACTTCCAGCCCAAGGATCGACTGTTTTTGTAATTTTTGTTTCTTGTTGTAAATATATTTGGGTGTTTCTTGCAATTCGAGCTGAAAAATCTGTTGGCAAAGCAATGGCTTCGTCAAGGGCATTTGTATGTAAACTTTGTGTTCCACCAAGTGCTGCAGCTAAACCTTCTATTGTAGTTCTGGCTACATTGTTAAATGGATCTTGCTCAGTTAAACTCCAACCTGAGGTTTGACAATGAGTTCTCAGTGCTAATGATTTTTCATCTTTTGGATTGAATTGTTTCAGCAATTTTGCCCATAACATTCTGCCTGCTCTGAGTTTTGCAATTTCCATAAAATGATTCATCCCAATTCCCCAAAAAAAAGATAGGCGAGGAGCAAATTCATCTATTTTCATTCCCGTTGCCAGTCCAGTACGAATGTATTCCAAGCCATCTGCCAAAGTGTAAGCCAGTTCTATATCGGCTGTTCCACCAGCTTCTTGAATGTGATAACCCGAAATTGAAATGGAATTAAATTTGGGCATTTTTTTACTAGAATATTCAAAAATATCGGCAATAATTTGCATCGAAGGTTTTGGAGGATAAATGTATGTATTGCGTACCATGAACTCCTTCAAGATATCATTTTGAATTGTTCCCGAAAGTAATTCAGGTTTTACTCCTTGCTCCTCAGCGGCGACTATGTAAAATGCCATAATGGGTAAAACGGCACCATTCATAGTCATCGAAACTGACATTTGATCTAAAGGAATTTTATCAAAAAGCACCTTCATGTCTTCAACAGTGTCAATGGCAACGCCAGCTTTTCCTACATCTCCAACTACACGTTCATGATCTGAATCATAACCGCGATGTGTTGGTAAATCAAAAGCGACGGATAATCCTTTTTGTCCCGCTTCAAGATTTCTGCGGTAAAAAGCATTACTTTCTTGTGCGGTAGAAAATCCAGCATACTGTCGAATTGTCCATGGTCTTTGAACAAACATCGTAGCGTATGGACCACGAAGATAAGGTGCAAATCCAGCTCCAAAATCCAGATGTTCTAGGTTTTCAATATCTTCTTTAGAATAAGTTGGTTTAATATTTATTCGTTCAGCAGTTTCGAAAATTGGATCAAATTGTGCTGATTCAGTTTTCAATTTATCTGATGACTCAAGTTTTATATGTTGTATATTTTTTCTCATTACTTAAACTTCGGTAGCTAATCGTTCTTGCTCAATTTTCTCTGCCAATCGCTTTTCAATTATTGGAATTATAAGCGTTTGACGAGGATTTTGTTTGACAAAAGGATACAATTCTAAATCGTGTTTCATTAGATCATTTTTATTTCCAAACTTGTTGGTGCCAACTAAAATTTCTTTTCCAGAATCAAATAAATCTTGTTCTTTTCGAGCACTTTCTTGAATTTTATTCTGAATTTTTCCTGAAATAAGTTGTGCTATAAATCCGCCATCGATTTCTATTTCCTTAAATAAAATAAGTGCTTTTTCAGCTAATTGATTTGTTATCGATTCAATATAATAAGTTCCATCTGCTGGATTATCTACTTTATCAAAATAACTCTCTTTTTTTAAGATTAATAATTGATTTCGTGAAATTCGGTCACCAAATTCATTGTCTTTATGATATAAATTATCATAAGCCAAATTTGAAATTGCATTTGCACCACCCAAAATTGCGCTCATACATTCAGTCGTAGTTCGAAGCATGTTTACATTGTAATCGTATAAAGTTTTGTTGCGTTTGGTTGGAGTTACAATAAGATGACAATTAATATTGTAATGATATTCTGTAGCTAACGTATTGAAAAGTAACTTAAAAGCTCTAAGTTTTGCAATTTCAAAAAAGTAATTTGTTCCAACAGATAACTCAATGGAAGTAGGATGATTTAGAGAAGAAATTTTATTAAAATATTCATTTACATGTGCTAAAGTGTAAGCTAATTGTTGCACCATATTGGCACCAGCATTTTGATAAATGGAGCCATTACAATTTAAAAATGAGTTTGTACTTATGTGAGCAATTGAATTAAGTTTTTCAAAATCTTTGTCCAAATTTTCATACCAATTACCATCTTTAACTAATTGATTAATAGGATCGTTTAAAATATAAAATTGAGAATTTGTATTAACAGCAAAAGCATTCAATTTTGCCACGAAATCGACAGATAAAAACAACAAATTAAAATAATAATTTATATTTTCTATTGGAAGATTTTCCATTAAACTTTCAATGGAAACAGATTCATTTTCTATTGTAAAATAAATACTTTCGGCGCCACGAGATAATGTCTCTAATGCTCGTTTGTTTGATTTTGAAACATCAAAAACATATATTTTTTGTAATATTTTAAACTCAGTTGCTTTGCTAGTTGCTTGCGAAATATTTGGCACATTATCTAAATCATCACTATTGTAAAATGGTTTTACTTTTATGCCTTCAGGACTTTCCCAAACTAAGTTTTCATTGTAGTCGGCACCTTTTAAGTCAAACTGAATTTGCTGTTTCCATTGTTTTGTAGAAACAGCATTGAAATCGGCAAATAATTTTTTGTTTGAATTTGACATTTATTACGATTTAAAATTCTTTCAATTATTTTGTAAATTAACTTCATAAATCCAATCATGAAATTTATTTTTAACTAGTTATTAAAATTAAATTTACAAAAAATTTAGATAAAAACTTACTATTTTTTAAATTATATCACTTTATTGATTCAAGACTATCTTTTAGTCTATCTTCTTCAATATCAATAATATATACATCCTCACTGTCACGTTTCATGTAATACTTTTCACGAGCATATTTTTCTATCTGTCCTGAATTATTTAGGTTTTTAATGCTTTGTTTGTCTTTAGCAATTTCTACTTGATAATACTTTTTGTTTGCCTCTAGTTCATCAATTTGTTTATCGAGAATCCGCTGGTCTAAATAGGAATAGTTATCTAAAAACAACATCCAAACAATAAAAAAAATCATTACAATAGTGTACCGGCTTCCTAAAAACTTTAGGAAAGGGTAACTTGTAATCAGGTTTTGATACCATTTTTTCATTGTCAAAATTTACAAATCTTTATGTTAATCGTTGGTTTATTACTGCTCGAACTACGTCTATTGCTACAGTATTGTATTTATCGTTAGGTATAATTATATCTGCAAATGCTTTTGTAGGCTCTATAAATTGTTGATGCATGGGTTTTAAAGTAGTTTGATATCTGTTTAAAACCTCTTCCATATCACGTCCACGATCGGCAATATCACGTTTAAGACGTCTTATAAGTCGTTCGTCAGAATCTGCGTGTACATAAACTTTAATGTCAAATAATTCCCTAAGTTCTGGATTTGCGAGAATTAAAATCCCTTCAACAATCATTACTTTTCTTGGATGTGTAGATACGGTATCGTCGGTTCTGTTATGCGTCACAAAGGAATAAACGGGTTGATCTATGGTTTCTCCTTTTTTTAAAGCTTGTAAATGATTTACCAAAAGTTCAAAATCGATGGCACGGGGATGGTCAAAATTTATCAATGCACGTTCCTCAAAAGCTAAATTATGATTGTCTTTATAATAAGAATCTTGAGAAATTATTCCAACTTCGGTTTGTGGCAATTCATTCATAATCTGATGGACAACCGTTGTTTTTCCTGATCCAGTGCCTCCAGCAATTCCAATTATTAGCATGTTTTATTTGTTGTGATTGGTTTTAGCAAAAATAGGAATTTAAATGAGAATTCAGGATAAAAATTTCGGTTTCTGATTTTTAAAATCGTTCGAAAACTCCTAATCCAAACAAGGCAAAATCATACTTTACTGGATCTTTTTTATCCAAATTTCTTAAACTCGTATCGAGTTCAAATACTGCTTTAGCATCATTTTGTTTCCGCGTTAATAGCCCTAATTTTCGAGCTACATTTCCAGAATGAACATCAAGTGGACAAGACAAAATAGACATTGGGATTGATTTCCAAATCCCAAAATCGACTCCTTTAGTATCATTTCGAACCATCCAACGCAAAAACATATTTATTCGTTTTGCAGCTGAATTATTTAAAGGATCTGAAATGTGTTTCTGTGTTCGATTTTCATGTTCAATCTCAAAAAAAGCCGTTTTAAATTGCGAAATGCTGTTTTGTACGGAATTTTGTTCTTGATTTTTAGCAAAAATAGTTTCTAATCCGTCGTGATTTTCATAAATATGTTTCAAGCCTTTTATAAAAGTATGTAAATCTTGATCATTAAATGTTCTGTGAACAAAGTTTTGGAGTTTGTTTATATCATTATCAGTATGTGACATTACAAAATCGTAGGGAGAATTCCCCATTTTGTCCATCAGTTTTTTCGCATTGTTTATGATAATTTTTCGATTTCCCCAAGCTATAGTTGCTGCCAAAAAACCCGAAATTTCGATGTCTTCTTTAATAGAAAATTGATACGGAATTTGTATTGGATCTGAATCTATAAACTTTGGATTATTGTAAAGTTCAACTTTTTCGTCCAGAAACGATTTCAGTTCATTTTGATTCATTTTAGTTTAAGTTTTTATCGTAAAATCCATCTTTCAAATTTTTAGTTCGCCGCTGTGGTATGATTTTAAAATAGGTCTCGAAGTAATCAATCTGATTTTTATTGACACAAGGTAAATTCCCATTGCTGGTGCGCCAGAAGAAGGAATTATCAACTGGAGAATTGTAAGTGAGATTTCCAATTTTTATAGTTTCAAAATTTCCAGAGTATTTAGAATTTTGATTTGGAAAAACAAAAGTGCTCCATGCAAAAACGGTATTTTTTGAAATCAATTTATTTGAAGTAAGTGAGTTAAATTCAACTTGAAAAAAAAGAATCGTAATTATTGGAAACGTTGAAAAATAGAGAAGGAGAATTATATTCTTTTTAGAAAATATAATAGTTGACAAAATAATCAATCCAAAAAATAAAGATAAATGTATAAAAAATCGATATTGTGGAACTGAAAAAAGAAGTAGTACAAATTGAGCAATTGAGACCAAATATAAAAACCAAACCGCTTTTTTATTGAAAAATTTGCAAATAAAATAAGGTGTAATTATAAAAATTGCTAACGAAATAGAGTTAAGTAAAAGGTTTATTTTAGAAATAAAAAACCATTTTTTTATAATTTCAAATGTTGATAAATTCGCAAGATCTGGCTCAGAAATAAAGAAAGAAAATCGTGTTGACTTTTTAAATAAAAAAGAAATTACTTCTTTTGGGATTTGAAAATCAAGATTAAAACTCAGTTTTGTAAAAGGATAAATTGGATATCCGGTTAAGATGGTATTTTTAGTTATAAAAACAATAAATACTATCAAACTTAAAATCAATGATGGAATGATTTTTTTTATTAGTTGTTTGAAATTTGATAAAAAAAGTGAAGCAGGAATTAATAGTAACACTACAGAAATAGGCTTTATGTACAATATAAAAAGTACTAAAATAGTGAGTAAATTAAATTGGTGCAATATTTTGTCTTTTGTAAACTGTATAGAGTAATAGAATAAAATTATTGTTAAAATATAAACTGCAAGGTCTGGCGAAGGTGCGTTTATAAATTGGAAAAAATACAGATTTGCTATTGGCAATAATCCAATTATTAAATAATTTTTATTCGAATTTTTAAAATAGGAATTGAGTTTAAAAACTGCAAAAATTGTCCCTAGCAATAAACAATATCCACTAAGATCATTAAACTTTTGATATAGAAATGAAAAATTAAAAACACTTTGTAAAACGTGCCATCCGCTGGTTTGAGCAAAAAAGAAATGAAGGTTGCCCAGTCCAGGAACTAATCCATATTCGTTTAACCATTTTATAGTTTGGATGTAATAACTTTCGTTGTCTATTATAAATGGTGCTGTAGAACATTGTGCCAGAATTAAAACCGAAATTAAAATTAAATAAAGTTTTAAGGGGACAATCAGTTGTTTAAAATCTGAGTAAAAATTTTTGAAAATTCCTGTGATTTCACGAAAATATCGTGCGAAAATCATAGAATTTAGTATAAATAAAATAAAATGAAACGCTACATTAATTCTGAAAAAAAATGCCCAAACACTAGAAATTATTGTAATAAAAAAAAGTCCGATGATTGACTTTACAACAAAATTAGATGAATTAGTAGCGATTGTCTTGTCAAAAATATATCCAAATATAATACTTGAAAAAATAATGTAACACCAACTCAATAAAATTAGAAGCATGATTTAGGTTTTTTAATTGCTAATTAAACCATCAACCATCATTAATTTTCTGTCAGCTCTATTGGCTAAATCTTCATTGTGCGTGACGATTACAAAAGTTTGATTAAACTCATCCCGAAGCTTGAAAAATAATTGATGTAAATTTTCTGCCGATGTTGTATCTAAATTTCCCGAAGGTTCATCTGCAAAAATTATTAAAGGTTTGTTTATCATCGCTCTTGCAACGGCAACACGTTGTTGTTCACCACCAGAAAGTTCTCCTGGTTTGTGATTTATTCTATGCGAAAGTCCTAAATAATCTAGCAATCGTTTAGCTTCAATTTCAGTTTCTTTTTTGTCTTTTCCGCCAATAAATGCAGGAATACAAACATTTTCTAGAGCGGTAAACTCAGGTAATAATTGATGGAATTGAAATATAAATCCTAAATTTTGGTTTCTAAATTTTGAAAGTACTTTATCCTTCATCTTTAAAACATCTTCACCATTTATAAGCAAGGACTGATCCCTTTCGGGAGATGGATTGTCTAAAGTTCCTAATATTTGTAGTAAAGTGGTTTTTCCTGCTCCAGAAGCACCTACGATTGAAACGATTTCTCCTTTTTTTATATGCAAATCCACACCTTTAAGGACATGAAGTTTGTCATAATATTTATGAATATTTTTAGCTACAATCATTTTAAATCTTTTTACAAAGAAACAAAGTTTTGACTAATTTGGAATAGAACTATAACTTTTATTTATTCTTAGATTATTAAAATTAAAAGTTAAAATGACATAATTGTTTAATTATTTACTACTTTTGTTAAACAATTGTATATATGAATTTCTTAAAAGTTTTTTTCGGTTTCAAATTAAAGTCTTTAAACCAAGAAAGTTATGAATCTAATGCTAATAAAATCAAACTATTAATGACAAACGGAAATGAAATTGCAACTTTTGCAGGTGGATGTTTCTGGTGTACGGAAGCTGTTTTTTTAGAATTAAAAGGTGTGGAATCTGTCACCTCAGGATATATTGGTGGACGTACCGTTAATCCAACATACAAAGAAATTTGTACAGGCGAAACAGGACATGCCGAAGCTATCCAAATTGTTTTTAATCCTGAACAAATATCGTTTGGCGAATTGCTTGAATTATTTTTTGCAACGCACGATCCCACAACTTTAAATAGACAAGGTGCCGATGTAGGAACACAATATCGAAGCGAAATTTTTTATCACAACGAAAATCAAAAAGAAATTGCTAAACAATATGTTCAATTGCTAGGTATCGAAAAAACATTTGGAGAAGGTAAAGTAATTGTTACAAAAATTTCCCCAGTTGAAATTTTTTATCCGGCTGAAGCATATCATCAAAATTATTATAACCAGAATAAATCGCAAGGATATTGTTCCTTTGTGATAACTCCTAAAATAGAAAAATTAAAATCTCTTTATAAATCCAAGTTAAAAACTAATTAAAAATCCTCTTAAATTTTACTATGAATACACAAACTGAAATAGAAAAAATTGAAACAATCGGCGAGAATCATCTTATGACATCATCAGATACACCACTTCGCAAAGATGCATTCGAAAAATCGAACGATGAGAAAATACACAATATTGAAAAACATTTTTACAATATTATGCACGAACTTGGACTTGACATGACCGACGACAGCTTGCAAGGGTCACCACATCGAGTGGCAAAAATGTTTGTAAATGAAATTTTTCAAGGTTTAGATCCTCGAAACAAACCCAAAATGTCCACTTTTGAGAATAATTATCTTTATGATAAAATGCTAGTTGAAGCAAATATTAATTTCAATTCAACTTGCGAACATCACTTTTTACCCATAATTGGAAAAGCTCACGTTGGATATGTTTCATCTGGTCGCGTCATTGGACTATCTAAATTGAACCGAGTTGTGGATTATTATTCTCGTCGTCCGCAGGTTCAAGAGCGATTAATTATGCAAATTTTTAATGATTTGCAAGTTTCATTAGAAACCGAAAACGTAATTGTAGTTATGGAAGCTGCACATCTTTGCGTTTCTTGCAGAGGTATTAAAGATGAAAACAGTTACACTTCTACCATACAATATGGCGGTATCTTTAAAGATAAAGACAATAGAGACGATTTTTTCAATTTGATACGAAAAGAGAAAATGTAAATTTATTGTATTATTTGAAACATTTGATACTATTTAATTACAATTATAAAAACCCTAATTTTTTAAAGCAATTCTTTTAACAGACTTGCTTTTTTTATTTTCAAAATTAAAATTGTTTTTAATCAATCAATATATTTAAACGTGGCATCAGATTTGCAAAGTCATTAAAAAAATATTCATTTAAATGAAACAAATTTCTAATTCGAGCATTAATTTATCTCATAAACAGCGCAATTTATATCTCGGAATCCTGTTTGATTTATTGGGAATGGCATCTTATTTAATACCTTTTATAGGTGAATTTGAAGATGTTATTTGGGCACTACTTGCAGGATTTTCTTTGTCCTATATGTACAAAGGCACGATTGGAAAAGTGGGTGGAATTATCGAATTTTTAGAAGAAATTTTACCTTTTTCAGATTTTATTCCCACTTTTACTTTAACGTGGATTTATACTTATGTTATTAAAAAACAAGAAGCTTAAATTATTAAAATTATATATTTGCAAACGTTTGTAAATACTCTTCGATGCTTATCCTAAAACAAATTTTAGTTATATTTTTTATTTCTTTAACTTTTTTAAGTTGTAAATCAGGTGATTATAGATCATCGAAATCTATATTGGCTTTAAAAAATAATTATTTGAAAGGAACTACAATGGCATATTTTGATAAAATAGATGACACCACTTTTGTTAATTTAAAAGATTTAAGCACCGACTTTTTTTACGATATGAAATATGCCACGACAGATAATTTTCTAAAAAACAAAGTGTATGATTGTGCAAAATGTTATTTACGATTTAAAACTATTAAGAAGTTGATTGAAGCTAATACAGCATTTCGTAAAAATGGATATTCTATTAAAATTTTTGATTGCTATAGACCTTTGGATATTCAAAAAAAAATGTGGAAATTAGTTCCAAATGCTGATTACGTTGCCGACCCAAAACGAGGTTCTGTTCACAATCGTGGTGGTGCAGTAGATATAACTTTAGTTGATTTGTCTGGGAAAGAACTAGATATGGGAACTAAATTTGATTTTTTTGGAATAGAAGCAAGCCATAATTTTCAAAATTTATCAGATGAAGTAAAGAAAAATCGCACTTTATTGAAAGAAACAATGTTACAATATAATTTCAAAATTTTTGAATCAGAATGGTGGCATTATAATTTAACAGACGGTCAGCAAGATAAAATTGCAAATTTTAAATGGGATTGCAATTAGTATTTTATTCTATACATTTTAAATACTCTATAAAATAAGTATCGGGATAATATGTTTTAGAATCAATTTCAGAAATTAATTCTGATTTAAAAACAAAATCTTGAGTTTCTGTTGAATATTTAATTCGCATTAATGTTATTGGCGAACTTTTTAAGATTTCAAAAGTATTTTTTAAAAACATAAAATATCCAGTATTTATCCGGTTATTAAATCCCTTTTCATCGCGAACCATTGTGCCACAATTTTCTTGATTTACATGAATTAGCGTTACAATTTTTCCATTACTTAATTGAAAATAAACTTTAGAATCTTTATTAAAACAATTTGTTTGAATAAAATCCATACTTTTTTGAATGGTTTGGATTTTTAAATTTGGCATTCCATCTACGTTTTCTAACGAAAAATAAATGCGACTCTCTTTTCCACCAAATATTTTTTCTTGAACTATATAATCTTTTGTGGCTTTGTAAGTTCCTAAGCTATCTTTTACATTGGAGCTGTATTCACATGATTTTTGGGCATTTGAAAAAGTAACAATAAGTATAAAGAATAGTGCAATTTTGGTTTTCATTGTCAATTATATTTTTTTGCAAATTAACACTATTTTATTTTCATTTTTATCGGTTGTAAAAAAACAATAGTCGTTTGACCCTTCTTTAATTTTAAATTTTTTCCGAATATTTTCAACAGTATTAGGGAAATTACGAATCGTAATATTAATTTTTTTATTTTCCAGATGCTCTTTTAATTCCTTTTTTGAAAACTGAATTTCCTTCATGATTTCAAAAACACGTCCTGGAAAATTTAAAATTGAATTTGAGGTATATAAATGTGAATGTTGATGTAATTTTTCCAATCCAAAGTGATTACCAATGTCAACAAAACCACCCGATTTCATAATTGCATTATTGGGTTCGTAAAGATATTTTTTTGGCAAACCAAAAGTTGATGTTGCATTGGAATTTAAATCGAAATCGAATGTTTCGAGTTTCAATTTTGAATAGTTACCTGTTTTTATTGTGATGGAATTTTGATAATTGTGTTCTAGCTCCCACAATAATTCTTTTACTTCATTTTCTACCGCTATTATATGAATATTTTTTACGTTTTTCAGTTCCAATAATCCTGCTTTTATATCGAGAATTGGTGCTGTTTTTATTAAAATTTTATGTGTGTATAAAAAATAAAAATCTAACAATTCCACTACATTTGGAAGACAGTCTTGTAACATAAATACTTTTCCTTTGGATTTATTTCTGCGAGAAGGATCAATATAGATAGTTTCAAATTTTTGGCCTAATTTTTTGAGTATTTCTGTGCTGTCGCCGGCGATGCAAATGGTATTTGAAATTTGTAATTGTTTGAAATTATGTGCGACTATTGCTGACAAATTTGCGTCTGACTCGCAATGCGTTACTTGTGACACAGTTTTAGCAAAATAGGAAACATCTACACCAAAACCGCCAGTTAAATCGATTAGTGTTTTTCCTGAAACTAGTTGCGCCTTGTAATTTGCAGTTTTTTCTGACGATGTTTGTTCCACCGAAATTTTACTGGGATAAATTATATTTTTTGTGTTAAACCATGTGGGTAGTTTTGATTTTGCTTTGGCGCGACATTCTATTTGGTTAATAATTGCTTTATAATCGAAATCGGGAAATGGATTTTTTTGCAGGGCTAGTTTTGATATAGCTTCATTTTCATTTTTGTAAATATAATTTTGAATTTCAGGTTGAAGCAATTGGTTAATGGTCATTTTATAAATTTTGTCGAGATGCTATGAATGGTTTACTAACCCTGATGGAAATGGAAATCCTTTTTTTGTTTTTCATAAAAAAAGATTGGAATGTACAGCAGGAATAGGGAATGTCGAAAATGCCAAATGATTTGTTTCTAAATATTTTGAGTTAATAATTGTATAATTTTATTGTTTGGCAAAAATTCTTTTCCAACTACTTTTAAGATGGTGTATAATGGCACGGCAATGATCATTCCTACAATTCCGAATAGAATTCCCGCGATTAAAATGATTAAAAATATTTCGAGTGGATGTGAATTTACACTTTTTGAGAAAATAATGGGCGATGCAACGTTGCTGTCAAAAAGATGTACAATAATAAATCCGATTATGACATAAATTGTTGTGGGTAATGTTTGGGTTTGAAAATCGGAATTAATGTTTGAAAGCATGGTTAAAATTCCAGCTAAAATGGCTCCAATAAGTGGTCCAACGTAAGGAATTATGTTTAAAATGGCACATAAAAATGCAATTACAAAAGCGTTTTGTACTCCAAAAATTAATAAAACAATAAGATAAAGTAGTGAAACAATGACAAGTTGAATGGCTAAGCCAATAAAATATCGGGATAATAAATCTTTTGTTTTATGAATGGAATTTAGAATTTTTGCTTCGTTTGAATCTGGAATAATGGTTTTGATTCCAGTTATAAAAGTTACTTTATCTTTTAGAAAAAAGAAACTTATAAACAAGGTAGCACCAAGACCGATTCCAAAACTACTGATGGTGCTTAGTACAGAATTAAAAAAATTAGTAAAAAATGAAAAATTTAATTTTGAAGTAAGGTCTGACGATTTGATAACTTGACTTAGGTTAATATTCCTTTTTTGTAAATAGAAATTTAACTGAGAATAAACTTCAAGACATTTTTTTTCGATTGAATTGGTATCGAGTAAAGATAAATTTGAACTTTCAGAGAGTAACATAGGCACAAATAAAAACAGCAGTCCTACAAAAATGACTAGAAAAATTAATAAGGTTGTGATAACAGCAAGTGCGTTTTTAAATTTTAATTTATGTTTTAGAAATTCAACAATTGGATTTGCTATTAATGAAAAAACAATTGCTAATACTATATAAATCAGTACTGATTGTATTTTATAAATAAAAACCAAAAGCAAACTTACCAAAGCAATTACTGTAACTGCTTTTAAAATACCACTCGCAATAGTTTTTGAAGTTATCATATAAAAAGTAAAAAGTAAATATAAAAAAAAAACTCGCTACAATAGCGAGTTTTAAAATTTTATGTATTAATTATTAAGGTTGTGCAAAAGAATTTCTTGCTCCACCAATTGCAAAAATTGCTGTCATTCTATCTTTTTGTCCGTTTGTAAACATATACATTGCGTTATCATCTGTATAATCCATGTAATTCATTGTCATTTCAACAGGTGTTCCTGAGCAAGTACTGTATTTTGGGTAAGCTGGAACTCCAAAATTTGCTCCATCGTGAGTTGGTGTGTCCGAAACTAAGTCGCTTCCGCAAGTTGCATCCCCCCAAATGTGACGTAAATTCATCCAATGTCCCACTTCGTGACTTGCTGTACGACCTAAGTTGTAAGGAGAATTTGCACTGCCTGAAAGCCCAAAATATTTTGAATCTATTGCAACTCCATCAGTTGCAGATGAGCCACCAGGAAATTGCGCATAACCTAAAATTCCACCACCAATGGTACAAACCCAAAGGTTTAATTTTGTAGTTGGAGACGTAGGAGCAATACCACCTTTTGAAGTTTTCTTCATTGCATCTGCAGTTCCCCAAGAGGTTTTTGTAGTCGATTTTCTAATAATTTGATCTAAAACAAATGTAATTCCAATGTTAGCTTTTACACCAGAAAATAATGCTGGTACTTGATTAAAATCAGAATTGGTTGCAGTATAATCTTTATTCAATACATCTATTTGTGATTGAATTTGTGCTTGTGAAATGTTTTCAGCAGCTGTTTTATACAATATATTTACTACAACAGGAATTTGAATTTTTCCGTTTACAAGTCGGTTAAAATCGCCTTTTTGAATGTATTTTTGAGTAAATTCCTCAATTTTGTTCATTTTGTTAGCTAGCTCTGGATCTTCAGACAATTGTCTTTCTAAAACTTCTTGCGTTGCACAAGCTCTTTTTAAATTGGATGTGGTAGTTGAATTTGCTTGTTTTGAATCCTCGTTTTGACAAGAAAATAGCATCGCCACAATTGATAATGACAGCAGTAACTTTTTCATAAATAAATAGTTTTTTAGTTAATTATAATGCAATATAAGATTTATTAACGATTGATCACTAAAATTAATTAACTACTACTAACAATTTATTAACAATTATATTTTGCTCTAGTCATTAAAAATATAATTTAAGATGTTAGCTCCCATTTTCAGTGCTTTTTCACGAACTTCTTTTGGATCGTTGTGCACATCTTGGTCTTCCCAACCATCTCCCAAATCACATTCGTAAGTATAAAGTAAAACCAATCGATTGTTTTCAAAAATACCAAATGCTTGAGCTCGTTTACCATCGTGTTCATGAATTTTTGGTAATCCCGATGCAAAGTTGAACGGTTTTTGAAAAATAGGATGATTGGCAGGAATTTCGACTAAATTATTGTTGGGAAAAATTAATTTTATTTGTTTTCTAAGGTATTCATCTAAACCATAATTGTCATCAAAATGCATAAAACCACCAGATAACATATAGTTTCTCAAATTTAGAATTTCAGCATCATTAAAAACAATATTTCCATGACCTGTTGCGTGAACAAAGGGATATGAAAAAATATCTGGACTTCCTGGCTCGACAGTTGCAGGTTTTGATTTTATTGTAGTTTTAATATTTTGATTACTGTATTTAATCAAATTGGGTAACGAAGTTGGATTTGCATACCAATCGCCACCACCATTATATTTAAGCAATGCAATTTCTTGTGAAAAACCAAGTAATGGAAGCAATAGTAATAAGAAAATTATTTTTTTCATTTTATTTTTTTTCATTTGTAAAAACCACACTATGGCAAGCAACAACAGCGGCAGTTTCGGTTCGTAATCTGGTTATACCCAAAGATACAGGATTAAATTTGTGTTCCAATGCTAACTGAATTTCTTTTTGAGAGAAATCGCCTTCGGGACCAATTAATAGAGTTACATTTTCGTTCGGTTTTAATTCTGATTTCAAGGATTTTTTATCAATGTCTTCACAATGCGCAATGAATTTCTGACCCTTAAACTGTTTTGTCACAAAATTTTTGTATAAAACGGGTTCATTAAATTTTGGTAAATACAAATGCAACGATTGTTTCATTGCTGTTTCAATTATCTTTTGAAATCGATCTATTTTAATTATTTTACGTTCAGAATGATCACAAATTATAGGAGTAATTTCTTGGATTCCTATTTCGGTAGCTTTTTCTAAAAACCATTCATATCGTTCATTCATTTTGGTTGGAGCAACAGCTAAATGTAAATAGAATGAAGACTTTTCTTGCTTAGTGAAAGACACAATTGAAATAGCACATTTATTATCTGACGCTAATTTTATTTGTGTTTCAAATAGAAATCCTAAACCATTGGTTACAAGCAGTATATCGCCTTCTTTTTTACGCAATACTTTTACAATATGTTTGCTTTCCTCTTTATCGAAAATGAATGAAGTTTGAGTTTTAGAAAGTAATGGTGTGTAAAATAACTGCATCTTAAAATTCAATTCTAGCTTTGGAAGTTACGGTTGCATCTTCAAACTTATCGTGTAAATATTTTTGATAACCTACAATACCTATCATCGCTGCATTATCGGTTGTGTATTCAAATTTTGGAATAAATGTTTTCCAGCCATACAAGTTTTCAGCATTTTTTAAAGTTGTTCTGATTCCTGAATTTGCGGAAACTCCACCTCCAATAGCGATTTGTGTAATTCCTGTTTGCGAAACCGCCATTTTTAATTTTTCCATCAATATCTCAATAATAGTATGTTGAATAGAAGCACAAATATCTACTTTATTTTGTTCAATAAAATCTGGATCTTTAGCAACATTTTTCTGAATGAAATATAATATTTGGGTTTTAAGACCAGAAAAACTAAAATCTAGATTGGGTACTTTTGGTTTAGTAAATTGAAATGCTTTTGGATTTCCTTCTTTGGCAAATTTGTCTACCAATGGTCCACCTGGATATGGCAATCCTAAAATTTTTGCTGATTTGTCAAATGCTTCTCCAACAGCGTCATCAGTAGTTTCACCTATTATTTCCAAATCAAAAAAACCATTCACTTTAACGATTTGGGTGTGACCACCAGATATTGTTAAAGCTAAAAAGGGAAAGTCGGGTTTATTAAAACCTTCTTCATCAATAAAATGAGCCAAAATGTGAGCATGCATATGATTTACAGCAATAAGAGGAATTTCAAGTGCCATCGCTAATGATTTTGCAAATGAAGTTCCCACTAAAAGTGATCCCATTAATCCTGGACCCTGAGTAAAAGCGATGGCAGAAAGTTGATTTTTAGAAACATTTGCATTTTTCAAAGCAACTTCTATCACTGGGACAATATTTTGTTGATGAGCTCTTGAGGCAAGTTCAGGAACCACACCACCATATAATTCATGAATTTTTTGACCCGCGACGACATTGGACAAAACTTTATTATTTTTTAATACTGCACATGCTGTGTCATCACATGAACTTTCGATGGCAAGTATAAAAATATCTTTTGGTAACATTGGGTATAATTTTTGCTTAAGTATAGTATAATATGGTAATAAATTATATTTTTACATCAAATACAAAAGTAACTATTTTAAAGGTTTCTTGTTCAAAACATCTGTTTTAATTTTGGAAGAAAACATAAAAAAATCGCGTTTTAAAACTTTTCGTAAAATAGTACTTCGCACTCTTCTCGTGTTGTTATTACTGTTGTTAGGTGCAGGAATTGCCTTAACAATTCCAAGTGTTCAAACAAAAATAGCTCATTACTATACTGATAAACTCAATAAAAAATACGGCACTCACATTTATGTAGATCAAGTTGCACTAACCATTTTTGGAAGCGTAAAACTGAAAAAGGTTTTGATAAAAGATTATCGAAATGACACTTTAATTTATGCAACAAGACTAAACACAAGCATTCTTGATGCAAATAAACTCATTAATGGTGACTTATTATTTGGAAATATTAGAGCCGATGGATTGGTTTTTAATCTTAAAACATATAAAAAGGAGAAAGACTCAAATTTTGATATATTTCTAAAAGCGTTTGAAACTAAAAAGAAATCTAACAAGCTTTTCTTTATGACTTCTAAAAAAATTATCATTACAAACACTCGTTTTGTTTTAATTAATGAAAATAGAACAGTTCCAAAAGATGTTGATTTTACTAAATTAAATGGAGTTTTAAACAACTTTAAAATTTTAGGTCCAGAGGTTAATATGGATATTGATGGAATGAATTTTCATGACCATCATGGGTTAATTGTTGAAAACTTGAGTTCGAAGTTTAATTATACCAAAAAAAATATTTCGCTTAAAGAACTTGATTTGGTTACAAAAAATTCAAATTTTAAGGGAACTGTAATTTTAAAATACAATCGAGACAATAAAGATTTTTCTGATTTTAATAACAGAGTAATTTTTGATATCACAACCTTAAATGCCAAAATTGCTTCGAACGATATTCGTTACTTTTACACTGAAATTGCTCCCAACCAAAATTTTAATTTCAAAGCTAAAATTGATGGCACTTTAAACAACTTGATGTTAAAAAATTTGGTATTAATAGATACTAAAAACTCTCAAATTGTAGGCGATGTAAATTTCAAAAACTTATTTGCTAAAGCGTCTGAAGGTGAATTTTATATGAAGGGGAAGTTTATAAAAGTTGCTTCCAGTTATGATAATTTAACGAGTTTAATACCCAATGTTTTGGGGAAAAAGTTACCCTCTTCTTTGAAAAAATTAGGACGTTTTACACTTAGTGGCGATGCCGAGATTACAACCAAAACAATAGATGCCGATTTCACTTTAAAAACCATATTAGGAAATATAAAATCGCAATTATTGATGACAAATTTGAATAACATCAATGATGCTTCCTACAATGGTTCCATTATTTTAGACAATTTTGATGTTGGAAGTTTTTTAAACCGAAAAGATATTGGTAAAGTGACTTTAGATATTGACATTGATGGCAAAGGGTTTACCGAAAAATATTTGAATACCAAGTTCTCAGGCAATATTAAAAGTGCTCGATATAACGGATATACCTATCAAAATATCAATGTAGATGGTAGTTTTAAAAAACCAATATTTAAAGGCAAAATCAATGTGAACGACCCTAATTTATTTTTGGATTTCAACGGATTAGTAGATTTATCAAAACGGGAAAATGTATATGATTTTCATGCAAAAGTGGATTATGTAAATCTTAAAAAGTTGAATTTTGTAAACGATTCCATTTCAGTTTTTAAAGGCGATGTGGTAATTAAGGTTGCAGGGAATTCAGTTAATAATTTACGTGGCGATATTGAAGTTACAAATGCTTCATATCAAAATCCAAAAGATGTTTACTTTTTTGATAAACTTACTGCTAGTTCAAAATTTGATGCAAATGATGAACGCGTCATTAGTATTTATTCACCAAATGCTATAAAAGGAGAAATATCAGGAAAATTTGATTTTACTCAAATCCAAAGAATGGTGCAAAACTCGCTGGGTAGTTTGTACACCAACTTTAAATTAGATCCCTTAAAGAGAGGACAATATTTAAAATTTGATTTTTCGGAGTTCAATAAAATTGTTGAAATCCTAAATCCTAAAATTTCC
Organism: Flavobacterium sp.; assembly: GCA_014377455.1. GTDB lineage: Bacteria > Bacteroidota > Bacteroidia > Flavobacteriales > Flavobacteriaceae > Flavobacterium. The sequence continues at coordinate 11,989 of JACMPO010000092.1, read as the reverse complement.
ATCGATTCCACTGCAACACTCACTGGAAGCATCAAATCGGATACTAATGATTTTAAAATGAATTTCAATTCAAAAAAAATCGATGCTTTTGATAACCATTTGGATAATGTTCGATTTGAAATAGATAATAAAAATCCACTTTACAATACATTCGTTCAAATAGACAGTATAAAAACTAAATATTACAAAGCACGCGATTTTTCACTGATAAATGTAACCTCTAAAGATACTTTGGCTTTTAGAGTCGAGTTTAAAGGTGGCGAAAAAGGAAAGGATAATTTCAATCTTAACTTATATCATACAATAAATAAGGATAATAAAAACATAGTAGGATTTAGCAAATCAGAAGTTACTTTCAAAGATTATTTATGGTTTATTAACGAAAAAAATGATGATAAAAATAAATTAGTTTTTGATAAAGGGTTTAAAAATTTCACTTTTGATGACATTATTATTTCACACGAAAATCAGTCCATGCAAATTACAGGATTGCTCGACGGAAAGCTCACCAAAGATTTACGACTTACGTTTCACGATGTTGATTTAAATAAAGTTACACCCGATATTCAAAAATTTAAATTTGACGGAAGGCTGAATGGCGATTTATATTTAAAACAAAATAATTCAATTTATCAGCCTACAGCACAACTGGATATAAAGGAATTATTTATAAATGATAACAAACTTGGTGATTTAACCCTAGATATAAAAGGAGATGAAAATTTTCAAAAGTTTTACATAAAATCGGTTATTGAAAACGAAAATGTAAAATCGTTTACAGCCGATGGTAATTTGCAAATTGCTGGTTCCGAAACGCTAATAAATTTAGATTTAAACTTCCAGAAATTCAACCTTGGTGTATTAAGCAATTTAGGAGGCGAAGTAATTTCTAATATTCGAGGGTTTATAACAGGAAATACTACTTTAACTGGGAAAGTTAGCGATATAGATTACAACGGACGATTACTTGCAGACGATGTGGGACTTACAATTCCGTATCTTAATGTAGATTATATGATTGATTCCAACTCCATTATAGACATCACAAAAAATAAATTTTCCATTCCAAAAACAAATATTACAGATTCAAAATACAATACAGAAGCTAGTTTAGAAGGATTTATAAAACACAAACAATTTGGAAATTGGGAACTAGATTTAACTATTGATTCCAATAGATTGTTGGCTTTAAATACCAAAGATCACGAAGACGCAGCTTATTTTGGTACAGCATTTATAAAAGGTGGCGCCACAATTAAAGGACCTACAAGTGGTTTGACAATTAATGTAAAAGCAAAATCTGAAAAAGGAACCGATATTAAAATCCCCATCAATAACGCTGAGTCTATTGGAGATAAAAATTACATTCACTTTGTTACCAAAAATGAAAAATATAAACTGGGACTTCCAGATCCAAACTTAGATAAAAATTATAACGGACTGGAAATGAATTTCGATTTTGAAATTACACCGGTTGCATCGATTGAAGTAATTTTAGATCGAGATTCAGGTCATGGAATGAAAGGAAGCGGCAACGGAACATTAAATTTAGCTATTAATACTGGGGGAAAATTTGAAATTTATGGGGATTTTCAAGTTTGGGAAGGAGTTTACAATTTTAAATATGGTGGATTAATCGATAAGAAATTTACTGTGAAAAAATACGGTTCGATAGTTTGGGAAGGCGATCCATTTAAAGCCAATTTGAATTTAGAAGCAGTTTACAAAACCCAAGCCAATCCCGATGTGTTAATTGGAACAAATTCATTTAATAAAAAAATTCCAGTTGAAGTTGTCATAGGTGTTAAAGGAAGCTTGCGGAATCCAGAACCTGATTTTAATATTAATTTTCCAAATGTAAATTCTGTTCGTAAATCTGAAATTGAAGCTAAATTGGGCGATAAAGATGCACGTCAAACACAAGCATTGACGCTACTTGCCACAGGAAGTTTTTTAAGTCAAGAAGGCGTTGGGCAAACGCAACCTACCAATTTATTATATGAAAAAGCAAGTGCCTTGTTTGGAGATATTTTTAAAAGTGATAACGATAAAATTCAACTCAATGTTGATTATGTCCAAGGCGATAAGTCCGCTTTAAATCAAACCAATAGTCGATTTGGTGTTACGCTTTCTACAAAAATTAATGATCGTATCACCATAAATGGAAAAGTAGGTGTTCCCGTTGGTGGCGTAAGCGAATCAGCTGTGGTAGGGAATTTTGAAGCTCAGTATCGAGTAAATGACGATGGAACATTAAATTTGAGAATCTTTAATAGAGAGAACGATATAAATTACATTGGTCAAGGAATTGGTTACACACAAGGAATTGGAGTTTCTTACGAAGTCGATTTTGATACTTTCAGCGAACTCGTGAACAAAATTTTCAAGAAAAACAAACTTGGTAAATTGCAAAAACCAGTTGATGATACTGAGGATTCAAATCCATTGCCAGAAGGATCAAAATTTATTGATAAAACAGAAAAAGATAAAAAAGACGAAAATAAATCGGGTGATGAAGTAATTCATAACAAGCAGGCAATCCCAAATGAGGATTGATTGCAAAATATGTATTTATCAAATTACTATTTTTGTAGCTTATAAAATAGAAACTTATCAACGAAAACGTTTGAATTTTATTAATTCAATCAAATTTTAAACTACTTACACAAAAAGTAAACGCTACTTTGCTATTTTTACAACCTAATCATTACAAGTATTAATGCCAAAAACTATTACAAAAATAGGAGTACTCACTTCGGGTGGAGATTCTCCGGGAATGAACGCCGCAATACGATCAGTGGTAAGAACTTGTGCTTTTCATAACATCGATTGTGTAGGAATATATCGTGGATATCAGGGTATGATTGAAGGCGATTTTAAAGAAATGAACGCTCGTTCTGTAAATAATATCGTTAACAAAGGAGGAACAATTTTAAAATCGGCTCGATCTAAAGAGTTTATGACTCCCGAAGGTCGAAAAAAAGCATACGATAATTTAGTAAAAGCTGGAATCGATTCATTAGTAATAATTGGTGGTGATGGAAGTTTTACTGGTGCTGAGATATTTAATAGCGAATATGGATTTCCAGTGATGGGAATTCCTGGCACCATCGATAATGATATTTTTGGAACCAGTCACACTTTAGGATTCGACACTGCCTTAAATACTGTAGTTGAAGTTATCGATAAAATTAGAGATACAGCCAGTTCGCACAATCGGTTATTTCTTGTTGAGGTAATGGGTCGTGATGCGGGACATATTGCTCTAAATGCTGGAATTGGCGCTGGTGCTGAAGAAATTCTAATTCCGGAAGAAGATTTAGGATTGGAACGATTGTTAGATTCTTTAAAGAAAAGTAAAGCATCAGGCAAATCGTCAAGTATTGTTGTAATTGCAGAAGGCGATAAAATAGGCAAAAATGTATTTGAACTGAAAGACTACATTGAAGAAAATCTTCCTGAATATGATGTTCGTGTTTCGGTTTTGGGTCACATGCAACGTGGTGGATCGCCATCATGTTACGATCGGGTTTTGGCTTCGAGGCTAGGAGTGAAGGCAGTAGAATCTATATTAGAAGGAAAATCAAATTATATGGTGGGAATGTTGAACGATAAAGTAGCCTTAACACCATTGGAATTAGCCATAAAAGGAAAATCGGAAATAGATCGAGAATTATTGCGCGTTTCAGAAATAATGTCAACGTAAAAAGGTCTAAAATTGTTTAAAAGTTTAAAGTTGTTAATTACTATTGAATTGGAAACTGTTTTTTAACTGGATTAAACAATCTCAAACCAGATAAAGTAAATTTAAAAAATAATAAACTATAAAAAAAATGTCAAAAGTAAAATTAGGAATAAACGGTTTTGGAAGAATAGGAAGAATTGTTTTTAGAGAAACTTTCAATAGAGAAAATGTTGAGGTAGTAGCAATTAACGATTTGTTAGATGTAGATCATTTGGCTTATTTATTGAAATATGACTCAGTTCATGGACGATTTAATGGTAAAGTAGAAGTAATAGATGGTAAACTTTTTGTAAACGATAGAAATATCAGAATTACTGCTGAACGTGATCCTGCCACATTAAAATGGGACGAAGTAGGAGCAGAAGTAGTGGCAGATTGTACTGGAATTTTCACAACGCTCGAATCTGCTCAAGCACATATTAAAGGTGGCGCTAAAAAAGTGGTAATTTCTGCACCATCTGCAGATGCACCAATGTTTGTAATGGGTGTAAATCATTTAGACGCAAAAGCAACGGATACAGTAGTATCGAATGCATCATGTACTACAAACTGTTTGGCTCCATTGGCTAAGGTTTTAAACGATCATTTTGGAATTGTAGAAGGATTGATGACTACTGTTCATGCTTCAACTTCAACTCAAATGGTTGCTGATGGTCCGTCAAAAAAAGACTGGCGTGGCGGTCGTGCAGCAAGTGTAAACATTATTCCGTCGTCCACTGGTGCAGCAAAAGCAGTAGGAAAAGTTATTCCAGCACTAAACGGAAAACTTACCGGAATGTCCTTTAGAGTACCAACTATTGATGTTTCTGTAGTCGATTTGACTGTAAAATTAGCTAAAGAAACTACTTATGAAGAAATCATGAAGGTTTTAAAAACAGCTTCTGAAACAGATTATAAAAATATTATCGGATTTACTGAAGACGACGTTGTTTCACAAGATTTTGTATCAGATACTCGTACTTCTATAATTGATGCAAAAGCAGGAATTGGCTTAAACGCTACATTCTTTAAGATTGTTTCTTGGTATGATAATGAATATGGATATTCGTCTAAATTAATAGATTTATCTGTTCATATTGCGGGTTTGTAAATAGTTTAAAGGTTTAAAAGTTTAAAGGTTAAACACCAACAACCAACAACCAACAACCATCAACCATCAACAACAAAAAAATTAATGAAACTACTTGTAGATAGCGGTTCCACCAAGGCAGACTGGATTGCGATTGACGATAACGGAAAAGTACTTTTTACCACACAAACGCTTGGGTTAAATCCAGAAGTGTTGAATAAAGAAGAGATTATTTCCAGATTGGAAGATAAGTTTGACATTTCGCATAACAAGCTTAAAGCTTCCCATTTGTATTTTTACGGTGCTGGATGTGGTACTGATAGAATGAAGTTATTTTTAGCCGAAGTTTTTCAAGGCTATTTCAAAAAAGCCTACATTTCTGTTCATGAAGATACTTATGCGGCTGTTTATGCAACAACTCCTAAGAATGAAAAAGCGATAGTTTGCATCCTCGGTACGGGATCAAACTGCAGTTATTTTGACGGTTCTGTTTTGCATCAAAAAGTGCAATCTTTGGGATATATTGCTATGGATGATTGCTCGGGTAACCGTTTTGGTCGGCACTTGCTTCGGGGTTTTTATTTCAATCAAATGCCTGGCGATTTGGCTAAGGAATTTCAGGAAGAGTATAATGTAGAACCCGATTATGTAAAGCATAATTTGTATAAGGAACCAAACCCAAATGCCTATTTGGCAACATTTGCCAAGTTTTTAATTAAACATAAGGATACTGATTTCTGTCAAAAATACATTCATCAGGAGATGGAAGATTTTGTAGAAAACTACATCAAACAATTTGAAAATTATAAAGAGGTTCCAGTGCATTTCATTGGGTCAATTGCCTTTTATCTGAAAGAAGAATTAGAAATAGTATTACACAAACATCAAATCAAAATAGGAAATGTACTTCGCCGTCCAATTGACGGATTGATAGCGTATCATATTTTGAATAAGTAGTAAACTTATAAATTTTTAAAAAAGCGATTTTCAATTCTGAAAATCGCTTTTTTTAGTTTTTAGCTATTTTAAATAGAAAACCACTTGGCAACCATTTCTTTTTCATGGTTTGTGGCGTTGTGGTGATCAAATTCGTTGGTTTTGCTGTTGTAAGTATATTGTTTTTCCCAAATGGTAAAGTTAGATGCCAACTCTTTTATGGCATTGCAAACATAGTATATCTCGTCTGTGGTAGTAGTTGGGTGAATGGACATTCTAATCCATCCTGGTTTTTTAAACAAGTCGCCCGATGTGATTTGACATACTAAATCGTTGGACATTTCTTGATCTACATGAAGCAAATGATGCCCATAAGTCCCAGCGCAACTGCATCCGCCACGGGTTTGAATCCCAAATTTATCATTAAGCATTTTAACCCCTAAATTAAAATGCAGGTCGTCAATATAAAACGAAATAACACCCAATCGATTGTGTTGTTTAGGAGCCAATATTTTTAGGTTTTCAATATCTGATAATTCCGAAAAAACAATATCCAGTAGCTCGTGTTCTCTATTTAAAATGTTATCGATACCCATTTTTTCTTTTAGCTGGATGGCGAGTGCGGTTTTAATAACTTGCAAAAAACCGGGCGTGCCACCATCTTCGCGATCTTCTATATTGTCAATATATTTGTGTTCCCCCCACGGGTTGGTCCACGAAACGGTGCCACCACCAGGACAATCGGGGATGTTGTTTTTATACAAATTTTTATTGAAAATTAAAACGCCAGAGGCACCAGGACCACCTAAAAACTTGTGGGGCGAAAAGAAAATTGCGTCCAGATAACTTTCGACATCTTCTGGGTGCATGTTTATGAGAACATAAGGACCAGAACATGCAAAATCCACAAAACAAACTCCCTTGTTTTGATGCATTAATTTTGCCACTTCGTGATAGGGCGTTATAATCCCTGTAACGTTGGAGCAAGATGTAATTGACGCTATTTTAAAAACGCGGTCTTGGTATTTTTCGAGTAAAATTTTTAAATTATCGATACAAAATAAACCTTCCTCACAGGCTGGAATAACCACCACATCGGCAATTGTTTCGAGCCACGAGGTTTGGTTAGAGTGATGCTCCATGTGTGAAATAAACACAACGGGTTTTATGGCTTCTGGTATTGTGGCAAATTCTTTTAAATTCTCGGGAATTCGCAGTCCTAGTATGCGTTGAAATTTGTTCACTACACCCGTCATTCCCGTGCCATCGTTAATCAAAACATCATTATTGTTGGCATTAACATGCTTCTTAATAATGCTTCTGGCATGATGATATGCCATGGTCATTGCAGTGCCCGAGACGGTAGTTTCAGTATGTGTGTTGGCTACAAAAGGTCCAAAATCGTTCATTAGTTTTTCCTCTATTGGGCGATACAGGCGTCCGCTGGCAGTCCAATCGGTATAAATTATGTGCTTATTTCCAAAAGGCGACTTAAACTGCTGGTCGATGCCAATGATGTTTTTTCGGAACGTCTCAAAATATAGTTCTAATTCGGTTTTAGTTACTGTAGCAGTCATTGAGTGAGAATTTGATAACAAATATACAGTTTTTTGTTGTTTTAATAATGATATGCTAAAATCTTGATGATTGCCAAGCGATTTATAGTGATATTTTAGCTATAAAAGAGGTACCATTTTTTGCCTTGTATGTCGCATCCTCAAATAGAATACCCCAAAACATTAACGTTCATTAATTTATTCATAACCAATTACTTTTCTTACTTTTATCAAATAGAATTAATTTACCTAAAATTCTTAAACTATGAAATCATCAATTCTTTTCTTGTTTGTCATATTAGCTTCTTGCTCAAAAGACAGCTCTAGTACGTTACTACCTCCAGAAACTCAAGTGGGAGCAAACACTTTTGGGGTAACTATCAAAGGCAAAGTTTACGTGCCTCGTGACCCTAAAGGAACGAATGTTGGTGGAGCAACTCCAAAAGGAATGTATTTAACAGGACTTTATTCAAATAATTACAATTATCGAGAGCTTATAATTGTTGATGGGGCAAGTTCCGTAGGCTTTAAAATGACAATTCACATAGAAAATTTATCCACAATAGGAGCATATCCGTTAAAACAAAGTAACTTCCATGACCAAGTAGATAGTGTACCATTTAATAATATTTTCTTCAAAATTTATGATTATTCTATCAGTAATTATGCATATTATGGGTCTATCGAAAATCAAGGAGAAATAAATATTACAAAACTTAATGGAGGTATTTTATCTGGAAATTTCAGCGGTAAATTTGTTCGATATGACAATCCAAATGAGTATATACAAATAACCGATGGTCGATTTGATATAAATGGATTTACGCTACCTTATGCAGTATTCCCTTAAATATAAAAAAGGAGCGATGACAATCGCTCCCAAGAATAAAACAATAAAATTCATGAAAACTACAATCTTAATAATACTATTTGCATTAACCGCTTGCTCTAAAGACAGCACTAGTTCATTACTACCTCCAGAAACTCAAGTTGGTGCCAACACCTTTGGTGTAACTATTAACGGTAAAGTTTACATTCCTCGAGACCCAACTGGCATAAATGTGGGACCTTCTGGCCATGGTATGAAATATAAAATAGATAGTTTCTTGCCTTGGAGCGAAATATTTGTAATTGACGGTGCAAGTGCTGTTGGTTTTAAAATGGTTATTCATTTTAAGGAATTATTACCTAATATTACTGGTATACACACTTTAAAAACAAGTAATTTTCAAGATGGATTAGATAGTAGTTTGGTTGATCATATATATTTTAAAATTTGGGATAGTAATATTTCTAATTATGCATATTATGGTTCTTTAGAAAATCAAGGAGAAGTTAATATTAAAAAATTTGATGGAAGCCCTAATTGGATATTATCAGGCACATTTAACGGGAAATTTGTTAGGTATGATAATCCAAATGAATTTATAACTATCACAGATGGTAGATTCGATTTAAACCTTATTACACTACAAAACACTCATTTTCCATAACAAAAAAGGAGCGACGGCAATCGCTCCTAAGATTAGAACAATAAAATTCAACACAAATTATTATCCGGATTCTCAAAGTGCTCAGTTCTTTTACTACTACTTTATCAATAATTAGTTCTCTTGCGTTTAGTTCACCCAATAATTGTATAATGATTGCCAACTTTTGGCTGGTTTGCCCAATAATTGTATAATGATTGCCAACTTTTAGCTGGTTTGCCCAATAATTGTATAATGATTGCCATCTTTTAGCTGGTTTGTCAAAATTGGCTTTACGTGTAATACAACGTTGCAGTTGTGCGGTTTTAACGAACCTCATTTTTTTTGACTCAACATGGTGTTTAATGGTTTGTCAGCACTGTAAAACTTCTCATTTTTATTTTAATAATAAAGCTATTTATTTTAATAATAATACTCTTTATCTTAATAATATACTGTTTTATTTTAATAATATTATTTATAGTAAATTTCTCTTTATTTACAGCTTTCGTTTGATTATTTAATTCATTATTCTTGATAGTATAAAGAGCGCTTTCAAGAAATAAATGCATGAAAGATTTGCAAAACCAGAAAAAGCTCACTAAACTTGTGCATATAAACTAGTTAGCTGAAAGCATAGAAAACAGCAGAAAAAAACACAAAAATGAAACAACACATTAAATTTATTATATTATAATTCTTCTCAAGGAATAATATCTAGTCAATCCCAAACGGACTACAGTCAAAATCCAAATTATCATAATTATATAGTTACTCAAATTAGAAAAAGTAAACCTCAATAAATACATAAAGATGAAAAAAATAGTAGTTTTATTAGTCCTATTTAGGACAGTCTCAATAAATTTTGCACAAATTAAAAATGATACTATTTATTTAAAAAAAGTAACACAGCAACAAGTAAAATCTATATTGAGCCTAATAAAAATTCTAAAACATACGAAGAAATTTCTAGTTTCAGAAATTTTCCAAAAATAAAAAAAGAGAATATTATTGACAATCAAATTTTAACAACCAAATGGATTCAAATACATTTATATAAAAATAAATATTATGTTTACAGTCCTTGTGACTTTTGTTCAAATAACTTAATACAAATTTCAAAGAAAAAATTATACATAGGTGGCTGTGAGATTAACAATTTCAACATCAATACGAAAATTGATTTTTCAGAAAAGAAACATTTTTGTTTTAAATATAAAGAGCCTTTACAAACAAGAAATTCACTTCTTGAAATAATTATAGTTAATGAAAAAAAAGGAATGGCGATTTTTAAATTTACAAATAGTAATAGCAATATTAATTATCAGCTTTATGTTGATGCTAAAAATGTAAATCAGTTTCCATTAATTGTTAATGACTGCAGAATATCAAAAGAAAACGAATTTCAATTTGATAAAATAAATCTTAAAAAATTATTTGAACAAAATAAATAAAGTGGGTGGAATGATTAAGATAATTTATACAATTTTAGTTTTTTTATCAATTACCTGTATTTATGCACAAAAGATAATTACGGTTTCTGGTTATAAATTTAAAATTGAAAACAAGAAATATTTTTTGAAGGACGAAAAAATTTGGGTTACACAAAAAGCCTATTATAATTTAAAAAATACTTTTCAATGCGCATGTGATGTAAAAGGAGTTAGAGGAGATTCAATTTTCATTAAAGGAAAAATTACTCTAAAAGGAAATAAATTATTTTGTAAAGAATATTTTTTCTTTGATTTAAAGAACTTTCAAGATTCAATTGCTAAATCTTTCTGGTTACATAAAGGAAATTTTGTTTTAGAAAAGTCAAGCAGTTACAAAAATGGGTTAAAAATATATTAAGCAAAAACCCGAAAAGTAATTTTCGGGTTTTGAATTAATTTACAGGTGCATTTAAATTTAAAATAAAATGATAAAAAAAGAAGATGATAAAAATTTGTTCGAAAAGTATATGTCTTTCCGATTTGTCATAGGATTAATAGCTTTAGCTATATTTATAATTATTGTAATTTATGAAGCAATAAAAGATGCTATAAGTTAAAAATTTAACTCACTCAAGTACTTTAAATAATATACTTTGTAAAGCCGGTTTATTTGTTTTATAAAATCTATCTTTCGTATCTTTGTAGTTCAAAAAAAATGCTAGTATGGAATCGGTTTTAGAGAATACATTACCCGTAGGAAAACCAAAGTGGTTGAAAGTAAAACTCCCCATAGGTCAAAAATATACAGAGCTTCGTGGCTTGGTCGATAAGTATAAACTAAACACCATTTGCACATCGGGCAGTTGCCCAAACATGGGCGAATGTTGGGGCGAAGGCACAGCCACATTTATGATTTTAGGAAATATATGTACGCGATCATGCGGATTTTGTGGCGTAAAAACAGGCAGACCAGAAACTGTGGATTGGGACGAGCCCGAAAAAGTGGCACGTTCTATTAAAATTATGAATATCAAACATGCCGTTATAACAAGTGTTGACAGAGATGATTTAAAAGACATGGGATCTATAATTTGGTTAGAAACCGTCGAAGCCATACGCCGGATGAATCCCGAAACGACTCTTGAAACTTTGATTCCCGATTTTCAAGGAAATGAGCGCAATTTAGACCGAATTGTAGAAGCAAATCCCGAAGTGGTATCTCATAATGTTGAAACTGTAAGACGGCTAACTCGCGAAGTTCGAATTCAAGCCAAGTATGACAAAAGCTTGGCAGTTTTAAAATATCTAAAAGAAAAAGGAATCCGCCGCACAAAATCGGGTATCATGCTAGGACTAGGTGAAACCGAAGAAGAAGTAATCCAAACCATGCAAGATTTACGTGATAATGATGTTGATGTGGTTACTATAGGTCAATATTTGCAACCCAGCAAAAAACACTTGCCTGTAAAAGAATTCATCACGCCAGAACAGTTTGAGAAGTATGAAACTATAGGTAAACAAATGGGTTTTCGCCATGTTGAAAGTGGTGCATTAGTTCGATCATCATACAAAGCAGCAAAGCATATTCTTTAAGAATTAAGAATTTTAAACCTCAAAAACCTTTGTCCCTTTGCCACTCAAAAAAAAATGATAAAAACAAAAATTGCGATTAACGGTTTTGGACGAATTGGCAGAAACTTATTCAGACTACTATTAGACCATCCAACGATAGAAGTAGTGGCAATAAATGATGTTGCTGATAACCGAACAATGTCTCATTT
>JACMPO010000091.1 GCA_014377455.1 Flavobacterium sp. | reverse complement strand
ATAATTTATATGGCAAAAGAGAATTAAGAAGACAAATTGCTTTAAAAGCTTTTGAAAGAACAAATAGAACTACTCGAAATGCACAAAGACGGAATTATGGTTGCAGAATACTGGACAGACTTACCACCAAAAAAACAGTTTGAAGAAAAAATACATTTGCTGGTCGCCGAAGCAAGAGAGAGGATAGAAAGAAGAAAGTTGATGTAGAAAACAAATAATAAATAAGGTAATATCATTTATATCTACCGCAGATAAACGATTAGTGGAAGAAGTGAAAAAAAGGTTGGAGAGTTTTGAAGCGGAAATTATACAGAAAGTAATCAGAAAAAATTAGTAAAAAAATGTTGTTAAATTAGGTAATAAAAATTAAAATAAAAGTTTAATATACAGTACTTCATACAATAGTTTATGTTAAATTTGTAACAGATAATTAATATTTGAATAAGAGAAAATATACAAAAAAATGAAACCAATCAAACGAGGACAAATGGTAAAATATCCTATGCCTTTGTCGGATAAATATCCAAATCAGTTGTATGTTATTTAAAAAGTGATTTCAGATGATGAAAAACTTAGTGCAGATATTCAGTCAATGAATACGGAATTATCTCCGCTACCAATAAATTAAAGTAAGATTAGCAGATTTGGAAATCGTTGAAATAAATATTAATTACTTAATTCGGCATAAAATAATAATTATTAAATTTAACTGTAATTAGATGAAGGTAAAATGATTAAAGTTAGCGAGCAAAAAACAAAAGTAAATCTATTTTATGCTATTCATTTTGTCAAAACTAATATTTGGCTTACTTTTATTGATAATGAAGCAGTTGAATATTTAGGAATTTTATTTTTTAATCCTGAATAGATATTCAAAAGAAAACACAATTAAAGCGGTAATATTATGAACATGTATATAAATGAAGAAGAAAAACTAAAACACCCACATTATAAACTAATGGAATTGAAGGGAGAAGTTTTGGAAACGGAATTAAATTCCTGGTCCAGATTAGATTTAATAGAATGGCTATGCTGGAATGACCGTAATGGCGTTTACAAAGATGACGAATCATTACAAGAGTTTGGAAATACGGTTAGTAAGGAAGAAGCCATTGAAATTATTACCAGACAAATAACAGAAGCATAAAAAATGATGAATATAAAATCTCAAAATACAGATGTGAAAATTGAGAATTACATTCATGATTGTCGTTTGAAAATGGATGAATCTTTTCGCAAAATTCAAAAAAAAAGAGTTTATAGTCAGGATGAATTAGAATCTATAATGACAGTAAATCGTTCTGCAATCTCCAAAATTGAAAATGGAAAATTTAGTTTTAGTATAGATTACCTTTCCAGATTTTCGTAGTATTTAGAATTTAATCTTTCAGTAGTTGATAATAAAGAAATAAATTAAAATAAATAATGGCATTAAATTATATAGACTTATTTGCAGGTGCCGGAGGATTATCCGAGGGTTTTAAAAGAGCCGGATTTAATCCGATAGCACATGTTGAAATGAATAGTCACGCTTGTAATACCATAAAAACAAGAATGGCTTATTACCACTTAAAAGAAAATAATAAAGAAAATATTTACATAGAATATTTAAAACAAAAGATTGACCAACAAACACTTTGGGACAGTGTTCCGGCTGAATTTTTAAATAAAGTTATTAACACTGAAATATCTGATAAAACTATTAAAGATATTTTTAATAAAATTGATAATCATAAGGACAGCAAAAATGTTGATTTAATAATTGGCGGACCTCCCTGCCAGGCATATTCTCTTGTTGGAAGGGCAAGAGATCCAAAAGGCATGGCTGATGATCCAAGAAACCATTTATACCTGCACTATGTTCAGTTCCTAAAAAAATATAAACCAAAAATGTTTGTTTTTGAAAATGTTCCTGGAATATTATCGGCTAAAAACGGTGAATTTTTAGAGAAAATCAAATATGCAATTGATAAAGCAGGTTATAAAGTAGAGCATAAAACTTTAACCTCAAAAGATTTTGGGGTTTTACAAAACAGAAAAAGAGTAATTCTGATTGGCTGGAAAAAAAATAAGAAATTAGAATACCCGGCGTTTAACAATTTCCCTATGCAAGGAGAAATCATGAAAGATTTGTTTTATGATTTACCAAAATTAAAACCAGGTGAAGAACAAGCTTCAGCAAAATATACAAAACCAATTAATGAGTACTTAAACCTTTCTAAAATTAGAAATGGAATTGATTTTACAACGCAGCACGTGGCACGAAATCATAATGAGAGAGATTTAGAAATATACAGAACAGCAATTGATTTATGGGTTAACAAAAGAAAAAGATTAAACTATTCTAATTTACCGGACCATTTAAAAACGCATAAAAACGAAACAGCTTTTTTAAACAGATTTCAGGTTGTTGATCCAAAAGGAGTTTCTCATACTGTAGTTGCTCACATCAGTGCAGATGGTCATTATTATATTTATCCGGATTTAAAACAGGTTCGCTCTATATCAGTGAGAGAAGCTGCAAGAATACAATCATTTCCTGATGATTTCTTTTTTGAAGGAGGAAGGACAGCGGCATTTAAACAAATAGGTAACGCTGTACCTCCATTAATGGCTGAAGGTATTGCTAAGAAAATAAAGGAAATGATATGTCTTTAAATAAGAAAAATTATGAGTTAGCAAATCCAAATCCTGAATTTTTGATAAAATCAATTGCGGAACAAGGTTATAGCCTTGAAACTGCTTTGGCTGATTTAATGGATAATTCGATTACTGCGAATTCTACAAAAATTGAAGTTTTAACGAAAATTGATAAGGAACCATTTACCCTTTTTATTAGTGATAATGGTGATGGAATGGATGAAATTTCATTAAAAAACAATATGCAATTTCCTAGTAAATCACCTGAACAAGAAAGAGATTTAGGAGATTTAGGAAGATTTGGTTTAGGATTAAAAACAGCATCTTTTTCTCAAACAAGATGTTTTACCATATTGTCTAGAAAAAAAGGTAGCACTAAATATTCAGGATTAACTTGGGATGTCAATTATTTGAAAGAAATTGGAGAATGGAGAATAATTATTAATTCAGAGCAAGAAATAGAAGAAATCATTAATTTGTACAATTCCATTTCAGAAAATCACTTAAATAAATTTGAAAATTTCAATCCAAACACAATAGTCATATGGAAAGGATTGTACAAATTTGAAAACTATATAAATATTTCTAATAAACAGGATGCCTTAAAAACAGAAATCACTAACAATACTAGTGAATATTTATCGGTTGTTTTTCATCGTTTTATGGAAAGAAAAATCAATCCACTAAATATCAGGATTAATAATAAAATTGTAAAATCATTCAATCCATTTCCAATTGAAAAAAGTGAGCTAAGAGCAATTGAACCACTTCATAGGGATTTTGGTAATGACCATATTAAAATTCAGGGATATGTACTTCCAAATTCAAGTATAAAAGAAACAAAAGAAGCTGTAAATGACTGGACACCTATTAATAAAAGCTTAATGGATATGGAAGGAATTTATATTTACAGAGCTGACCGTTTAATTTTATTTGGTGGCTGGAATGGCATTATTAGAAAAATGCCTAGATTACAGTTAGCTAGACTAAAAGTAGATATTGGTAATAAAGTAGATCATCTTTTTCATCTAAATGTAGCAAAATCTCAAATTAACATACCTTATGATTTGAAACAGGCTTTTTATCGTGCAATTATTACCCTAAAAGAGGAAGCTCAAAAAGAATATTTTAATCATGGTATTAAATCATTTCCGCCCAAACTTAAAGAGCAAAATAGTCAATTATTTTATAAAATTGCAACAAATAAAGGAATTCTTCTTGCTTTAAATAATGAATTCCCATTGCTAAAAAGTTTAAAAAACTCTCTTAAAAAGGAGCAACTAGCAGATTTAAATTTTATACTTAAAATTTCAAGTTCACTCATTAACACTATAAGGCAAGTTGATAATGTTGAGTTGTCTGGTGATACAGAAAAAGACGGGATTTCATATGATGAAATTATAAAATCAATTTCAAAATTAATCACATTAGGATTTTCAAAAGAACAAATTAAAAAGGACTTTATTTCTAGTCTTGGTTTAAAATTAAATAATCTTCCTGAAGAGTTGTCTAAAATTCTAAATTAAATAATCATGAGTAAGGTAAACAATAGAGATTATATTGAACACATAAAAAGTTATATATTAAATCAGTATATTACATATGAAAGTATTAACGGAATAGTTGATCGATTCTTTTTTGATTCAGATAATTTAAAAAAAAATACTGAGGCTGCGTTGGAAGTTATTTCAAATATGTTTGGCTATAAAATTTTAAGTGAAATTGAATTTGTAAAATTATTTGATATTTCAATTAAAGAATTTCGACATAATCATACAACTAGTATGGCACCTAGTATTTCATTACGGAAATCACATTTAGAAACTTGGCTTACTAAAGAACGAATAGAAAGTTTAAATTGGAATAGTGATGAAATTATAACATATCGAACAAGGTATTTAAATTATTTAGAAAGTATTGGTAGAGCTAAATCTATAGTTAATGAAACAGATAGATCAAGTCTTGAAATTATAAAAAAAATTGGAGATCCATTATCCAATGATGTTTTTTTTACAAGGGGTCTTGTAGTTGGTAGTGTACAATCTGGTAAAACTGCAAACTTTAATGCTGTAATAAATAGTTCCATTGATGTTGGTTACAAATTAATCATTGTTTTGTCTGGAATAATGGAAGATCTTAGAAGGCAAACCCAGACAAGGATTGAAAAAGAAGTTGTTGGTCCTTATCTTGGCTCAGATAAATTTGATGGTGTTGGCAAAATTTCTTCTTTTGGACAGTTAGGCAAATATAAAAATGTAAATCAGATTATTGTTCCAACTTCCGGCACTAATGATTTTAACAGAGCAATGCAAAGAGCTCATTTTTCACTTAACAATACCAATATTTTAATTTGCAAAAAGAACACAAGTGTGTTGCAAAATTTGATATTGTGGTTAAATGAATATTTAATTGAAAACAATGACAAACATAATATTCCTTTTATAATTATTGATGATGAAGCAGATAATGCTTCTTTAAATAATCTAGGTCATAAAGGAAAGGAATATGCAAATAAAATTAATGGACATATTAGAGCTTTGTTGGCATTGTTTAATAAAAAAACTTATATAGGATATACTGCGACTCCTTTTGCAAATGTACTTCAAGATGTTAATGAAACACCTGAAAACAAATGGCTTATAAGAGATGCTAAAAACAATACTATTTTAGAATTCGATCAGGTTGATAATTTATTTCCACATGATTTTATAGAATTATTAATACCTCCTTCTAATTATCTAGGTCCAAAAAATTTCTTTGAAACTAGAATTGAAGAAATAAAAAAAATAGAACCTTTAATCGGTCCGGCAATAAAAGACTATGTTCCAAGCTTCCCTTCAAGAGTTTATAAAGAAAAGTCTCAAAATCCTTTTGAAGTAATAGGTTTTAGCAATAAGGATGAATTTGATACTTATTTTTACAAACACAACGGCTATCTGGATTTTACAGACCATAAAGATTATCGTGATAGAACTCGTGCTTCTAAGCAATTTGATGATTACCCAAAAAACTTGCCGAAATCTCTGGAAGAGGCTGTTAAGTGTTATATTCTTTCAATTGCTGTTAGACTATCCAGAAAACAAGAAATGAGCAACTCAAAGTTATTTCACCCTCATAATACAATGCTTATTCACATTTCTAGATATTCTGCTTGGCAAACAAAAACAAAGGATTTATTAGAAAAGTACTTATTAAATTTAAAAACAAGTATTAATTCAGATGGGCTAAAAGACGAAGGCTCCATTTTTCTAGAATTTGAAAGGATTTGGGTTAAATATTTTTCTTATGCAATAAATAACATTCAAGAATACTTACCAGAAGGATACGAGGATGTATTCTTAACCAAGAGAACTTTTGAGGATGTGAAACAATTTCTCTTTCTGGCTATTGATGGTATTGATGTAAAAGCTGTAAACACTTTAACAAAAGATGAATTAGATTATAGTAAGGGTGAAAAAAAATATATTGTAGTTGGAGGTAATAAACTTTCAAGAGGTTTTACCCTTGAAGGATTAACGATTAACTATTTTATAAGAAATACGAACTATGCAGATACTTTGTTACAAATGGGTAGATGGTTTGGTTATAGACCAGGGTATTTAGATTGTTGCAAATTATTTACTACTACTGAAACTTTAGAAAAATTTGACCAATGTACTTGGACAATTGAAGAACTTGAAGCTGAATTTAAGCAAATGTCTTTGGACGGAAAAAAACCAATTGATTATGCTACACGTGTATTAACTCACCCTGGAACATTACAAATTACAAGGGCCGGAATTTTGAAAAACTCGACTGTAGTAAAATGGTCCTACGCTGACCATTTATTACAAACTACAAAATTTCATTTAGATAAAAATAGAATAAACCATTCTTGGAAATCATTCAAAGAATTTTATGCAAATAATAGCGATGATTTTGTAAAAGAAAATGATTATTTGGTTTTAAAAACAACACCTAATAATTTATTGACTTTATTAGATTTACCAAATACGTTTAGTGAAGATTTTATTAAACCTTTTAAAATGTTCTTAGAATTAGCGAACAATTTAAATAAACTTACAAATTGGACAATTGCTATTAAAACTTCCGGAGCTAGTAAAAACGTATTAAAAAAAGCTGACACCGGTTTTGGTTCAGATATTAAGCTCACTGAAAGAGGGGGTCCAAAAAGAGGATATTACAGAGAAAAACTTATAAATGAAAAAATATTTGCAGCATCTGGGGCATCTTCTAATATTGTAACAAGTGGGAAAGATTTTAGTGTTACTCTTAATGAAAGTGAAATAAAAAAAGCTAAAACAAATTTTATTAGAAATAAAAATCCGGAAGCTTCAGAAACTGAGATAGAAAATTTAGTCAAAAAATCAAACTTTCCTGAAAATATTTATAGAAGAAGAATTCCAGAATCCGAAGGACTTTTAGTAATTTATCTAATGGATTTACATAAAGTCTTCTTAACCGTAGAAAAGGGAGAAGAAGGGGAAATTGAAAATACAGATAATGTTGATTTAGCCATACCTCTAATTGGTTATGCTATTGGAATACCACCAATTGAAGAAAATGTAGGGGGGACATATCTTTTAAATAAATATATTTTAGAGAATATTGAAAAAAATCCTGAATCTAGTGAAGATGATTTTGATGAAGACACTGAATTTGATTTTGAAGAAACTAAAGAACTTTTAGAATAATGGTAAACAATAAAATATTAGAATCTATTTGGGAAACAATTCAATATTCAGGAGATATTCAATTCGTATATAAAAGATTATCATTTGAGGGGAAGCCTAGTTTAAACGTAGGATTGAACGCTTCTTTACAAAGATGTTTGGTTCTCGAATTACCAAAAAAAACAACGTTAAATCTGCCTAATAGTGTTAAACAAAACTTGTCATTAGAATACTATGAAAATTCTAAATGTTTGTGCATTGTTTTACTAGACAGTATGTTTTATGATTTATTTGATGATTTAATATTATCGATTTTTAATAGAATTTCTGAAATTTCTGATTCAGATGAATATTCAAGAGAGTTTATAAATTCATTTTATAAATGGAGTTCTTTTTTTGAAAACAAAAAATCTGAACGATTAAACATAGACCAAATAAAAGGACTATTTGGAGAATTACTTTTTCTAAAAAATCAGTTATTAAATAGCACTTTAAATATTGATGATATTCTAAAATCTTGGAAAGGTCCTTATGATGAGGGACATGATTTTGTTTTTGACTTTAAAGATTATGAAATTAAAACGGTCGAAAGTTCTAAAAATAATATTCGCATATCTAGTGAATTTCAATTAGAGTCCGAAAAAGGAAAAGAATTAGAATTAATAGTAATTTCAGTTGTTACTGATATGGTAAATGGAATTTCTATAAAGAATTTAACTGATGAAATAAAAGTCATTGTTTTGAATAATTTTGGGGATAACTCAATCTTATTAAATGCTTTGTTTCAAAAAGGGCTGACATTTAGCAACTTGGATTTTTATAACTTTTATAAATTTCTACCAATAAATGAAGCTTCATATAATTGCAATGATGAAAAATTCCCTAAGCTAAATAAATCTAATTTACCAATTGAAATTAATGCAGTGAAATATAATATTCGATTAAATCTAATAGAAGATTTTATCATTAATGAAACTAAATACTAAATGGAGATTCAAGAGTTTTTGAAATACAGGTCAGATTTAATTAAAGAATCTCAGGATGAAGATGGGTTTATCAACGAAAGTTCGTTCATCAATTGTATAATTCCTTCAATGTTGGATGCAAAATTAATTGATTCGGAAGATTTTACAGAAACTTATTATTCATCTGAAATTGATGGTTCACAAGTTAAAATTAATGGTTATATTATTAATGATTCAGGTGAAAGATTACAATTATTCATTTTGAATGATGAATCAATTTCTCTTGACAATCATAATATTGAGATTTCTCTTAAAGACTATTATGATAGTATTTTTAAAAAAGCAGCTAACTTCACAAATAAAGCAATTAAAGGACATTTAAATGAAATCCAGGATATTGGATCAATAAACGCGCTAATAAATCAAATGTCATCGTCTTTAGGTGCCGATCGATTTGATGTAATTGAAATATTTCTAGTGTCTGCAACAGCAACAGTTTCAGGAAGTGGTTCAATATCACAACCAAAAAGAATGGAATTTAAAGACGAAAAAGTAAAAATAAGATATACTAAAAATAAAGAATCAGTTGAAAAAGAGATACTTATAATAAAACGCCTAGTAGATTTGAATTTCTTATATGGTGTGATGATTTCTCAAGGTAACAGAGAACATCTAGTAATAAATTTTGAGGAGCAATTCGATTATAAAATTGAAGCTATAAAAGCCGCTGACGAAGTAAACTTTGAATCTTACTTATGTGTTTTGCCTGCCGAGATATTAGCCCAATTATATAAAAGATATAGCTCAAGATTGCTTGAAAAAAATGTCAGATCATTTCTTCAGTTTAGAGGTGTAAATTTAGGTATGAGAAAAACACTTACTAAAGATCCAGAGAAATTTATAGCATTTAATAATGGGCTTACAATAACTGCAAATGAAAAAGAGATAGAAATAATTAATAATAAAACTTACATTAAATCTCTCTCAGATTTTCAAATAGTAAATGGTGGGCAAACTACTGCAAGTATCTATTTCAGTCAAAAAGACGGGATTGATGTTAGCAAAGTTAAAGTAATGGCGAAAATTAATGTTGCTAAAAATGTTTCAGAACAAGAACTGGATGATTTAATTTCAAATATAAGTGAGTATTCGAACTCACAATCAAAAGTAAGTACTGTTGATTTACGTTCACGAAGTCCTCAGTTAAATAAGATAAAAGCATTATCTGAAAGTATCTTAACTCCTACCGGTCGTAAATGGTTTTTTGAAAAGTCTAAAGGAGAATTTAATACAAAATTGAGAATAGCGGGTTCATCAGGTAAAAATAGAATTGAAAAAGAATATCCGAAGGAGTTTAGGTTTACAAAAGAACAATTAGGAAAATATTATTCTTCTTGGGGCGATGAACCATACAAGGTTAAAAAAGGAGGAGAAGCAATTTTCAGGAAATTCCTTGAAGACATTAGTTCAGAGGAAAACACTAAGAAGGTAAATATTGATAGAAATTTTTATGAACTTTTAATTTCTAAAATAATATTATTTAAATCATTAGAAAATATTCATGGTACCAGAAACAATGCAATTGGACAATTGCGTTCCGCTGTTGTTCCGTATGCTATCTCTATTTTATATGCGCATACAGAAAGCAACAAAAAAAATGACAAAACATTTGACCTTTCTAAATTATGGAATAAGGAAGGAGTAGAAGATGATCTAGTAGTTTATTTAAAACTCCTAATGATTTTAATTAATGATTTGATTAAGAAATACGCCAAAAGTGATGACTTGGGTGAATACAGTAAGAAGAGAGAATTGTGGGATGATATTTCAACTTCAAAAGAAATAGCAGAATTTCTACAATCCAATAATTCGTTACAAATATTTGATAAGTATTCAATATCCAAAAAAGAGCTGGAAAAGAAGTTAAAGTCAAAATCAAAAAGTAAAGAAGTTGATTTTAAATTGTTGAATGATTATATTAATATCCATTCCAAAACAACGGAATTTTATAAGAAAATGAATTCTTTATTATGGGAACATATAACAGACAACGAGAAAGATAAACTATCGAATATTTCGGCACGAATTCAACAAAGGGAGGATTTGACTCCGGAATTAGTTTCTTTTGAAGAAAATATAATCCAAAAAACCAGAACCAATCAGCCTGAAATATTTGACAATATCAATTATGAAAACAACAAATTACTTAAAGACACATTTGACTATGTTGTAAAAAAATACAATTCCTCCATCGATAAATCGGAAAATGTAATTTCTGTCTTTGAAAAAGTTGGAAGTGTTGCTAAAATTAAAGGGGTAAAATATAATTCCGTTTTTAGTGAAATTGGAAAAGCATTAAATGATGGATTTTCTCCAACAACTAAACAGATATATTATGCTTCTTATTATGTTTCAACAATTAATGAAATTAATTAATTTTATGTTACTATTTTAGAATTATAGATTATGGACGTACACGCTCCGTTGCAACGCTCAAAAAATATGCGTGCAATCAAAAGCACCGCTACTAAGGAAGAAGTACGTCTTGCAAAAGCGTTATGGCATTTAGGATATCGTTACAGAAAGAACAACAACAGCGTTTTTGGCAAACCAGACCTTACTTTTAAAAAATACAAAATAGCCATATTCGTCGATGGCGAATTCTTTCACGGTAAAGACTGGGAAACTGAAAAAGAGCGTATTAAATCCAACCGGGAATTTTGGTATAAAAAAATAGAAAGGAATATTCAGAGAGACATTGAAGTCAGCAGTTATCTGAAATTGCAGGAATGGGAAGTAATTCGTTTTTGGAGTAAAGAAGTAAAAAAAGATCTGAATTCATGCATTAATGTTATTCAAAATTTAATTCTTCAAAAACAAATTAAATAATTCCCAATCCCTCAAATATGCAATAAATATCCTTATCGAAATAACGCACATTTTCATTCCGTGACAACAAACTAAAGCAAGAAAAACAAATTGTTTCATCGTTAAAATCAGGCCCTGCAAAATATTCCTCTGAAAAATTCCGTAATAGTCTCCAATTTTAATCATTTTTTTATATTAAAAATTAATTTT
>JACMPO010000090.1 GCA_014377455.1 Flavobacterium sp. | reverse complement strand
TCTTTTGAAGAGAAAGTGAAAAAAATCACTTTCCCCTCGCAAGACTAAATTTGGTTTCTAACACAAAACTAGGAAAAATAAATCAAATTTTATTTGGTTTTAAGCACAGTTCTTTGTTACCTGACGTTTTTTCTTATTTTCCTATACATTTTTCTGACTGTTTCTTCACAATCAAATTCCATTTCGGTTAATATTTCTTTTGATAAAACACCATTTTCATATAAAACCTCTAAAACATCATCTCGATGTAATCCACAATTCATTTTGTAATATATTTTTTCTAAAGGTTCTTTGCATTCTTTTGTTTTATTTGCTTTGTATATATCTAAAAAGCCAAAAACGATTGAATGAATATAATCGTAATCGTCTGATTTGTCAACAATATTATTTAAAATTTTATAATCTCCAATTTCGTAATTGTCAACTAAAAGATTTAAGTAATCAGCAGTATTTTTTTCGGATTTAAGTTTTTCAATTGCAATATCTCTAATCTCTTTTGCAGAAAAATATTGTAAACATTCAAAAGCATATTCATTCAATCTTGATTTTTTTGGACTTTTACTATTAGCTATTTTTAAGATTGGTTGATAATCAAAAGGAAATTTTCTTTTTGAAAAAAAACTTAAATAGTGTTTTTTGCGAATAATATTTTTCTCGATTAAAAATTCGTTTGCTAATTTTTCAACTTCAAGTATTGAAAGTTCATTTGCTTTTTCAACCGACATAAAGAAAAATTTCTCACTGTCAATTCTTTCTTTGACAATTTCATAATTAAAACGTTTTATTTTTTTTCTTCTTGGAATTTTCCATTTATGTTTTACTATTGATTTATAGAAAATGTCAATAAATATATTTTCGTTACCGGCTTTTTCTATTTCTTTGTAAACATTAATTTGTTTATTTTCTTTTTGAAAACAGTCAATTCTCCAACTTTCTTCATAATCATCTACATCTTTACTTAATATTTCTCCAATAATTTCTGCATATTTGAGTACTCCATTAATGCCATCTATTTCCATAATTTGACTTTGTCCACAAATTTCATATCCATCAAGAATACTTTTTTCAAAGCGTTTGTATAAAGCATCTTTTGCCTTTAAATTACCGTCTTTATGAAATAAAACTGCTAAATCACACAATTGGTCAAGTCCATAGTCATCAGTTTTTTTATTGAGAAGTTTAGTCAAAATTGTGGAAGTGATTTTTTCTTTTTGTTTTGATTTTTGTATTAATCTAAAAATATAATTTGCCCGACTTCCTTCACATTGAGCATCATATGCGAAATTTTCAATAGCACCTTTTAAAATTAAATCACTAAAATTAATTGAGGGATTTTGTTTGAGAATAACATATGCTTTTCCCGTTCCAAGTTTTAAGGAATTTAAGAATTGATTTCTAATTTCGTCGTTTTCGGTCATAAAATGTCAGGTAACTTATATATAGGTCTGACAAAATCAGACTTATCTACCCCAATTTGGGTGGATAGGTCTGACAACAGTCAGACTTTATTTATTTCTCAAATATATAAAAAAATATTATAAATCATCAAAAGGGCTTTTTATTTGTTGAATACTTTTCGTACTAACGTGGGTATAAATTTCAGTCGTTTTACTGCTGCTGTGGCCTAATAATTCTTGTATATAGCGCAAATCAGTACCACTTTCTAAAAGATGCGTTGCGTAACTATGTCTTAACCAATGTAAAGTAACGGGCTTAGTAATGTTAACTTTTTTTAAAGCTTGTTTCAATACGCTTTGTAAACTTTTCTCAGAATATTGTTCGCCTTTAATTTGCCCTTCAAATAACCACACTGTTGGTTTATTGTCTTTATAATATATTCGTAACATGTCTAAAATTTTTGGCGATAATGGTGCAATGCGGTCTTTTTTTCCTTTGGCGTTTTTGAGCAAAACGATATTTCTTTTAGAGTCAATATGGACGGGTTTTAAATTTAGAAGTTCGCTTCTACGCAAGCCACAACTATAAATCATAGATAGCATCATTTTGTGTTTGATGTTGCTGTGCGCATTCAAAATCAATTTAACCTCTTCTTTGCTCAACACATTGGGTAAATTTTTTGATCGCTTTGGGCGGTGGATTTTGTCTATATCTATTTTAGTTTCTTTTATAGTTTTAAAATAGAGTTTAATTGAATTAGTAATCTGATTCTGATAGGAAGCCGATAGCTTATTTTTCAAAATATGCTCGTTGTTGTACACAATAACATCTTCATTCGATATGTCAGCAACAGGTTTCTCTCGATAAAACACTAAAAACGATTTCAAAGCTTCGCTATAGGTAGTGATGGTGCTTTCGCTATAGCGCTTGGAGCGCATCCATTGTTTAAACTTTTCTATTTGAGCGATGCCTTCGGGGGAAGGTAGGGAATGAGAGTGAGGTGTTAAGTTAAACCGTTCTCTGTTTTCTTCCGTATCTGGCAAGTGCCATACACACAACGATTGACTCCAAATGGCTCCTTGCAGTTTTTTTATTCGGGCAATCAAGTCGGTATTTTTTTCAAAATAAACCGCTATTCTTGGCTCTTTTTTGTGGGTAATGCGTTTTGCGTTCCAGTTCATTGGTTTTTTGGTTTCGAGTTTAAAAGTTTAGCAGTTTAGGATTCCATCTTCTGTTTTACGCCTTTTTTAATGCCTCTAGCAAGAGGTTTTTTTCTCTGTTGAGGGTGCTAATTTCTTGTTCTAGCTGGGCAATTTTGTCGGCTTGTGTTGTTAAGGCACTTTTTGTGGCATAGCTGGCGGGGAGTTGCGCAGCGATATCGGCAAAAAAATTATACTGCAAAGCATGGCATAGTTCCCAGAGGATGGCTGTTTGTATCGTACTATTTTTTTCATAACCATAAATAGTATCTGGTCGTCGGTTCAATACGCGCGCTAAAGCACTTTTTCGGGTGCGCTTCTCTTTAAAATAGGTAGTCAATAATTGTCCCGAATGGGGAGCTGGGTTCTCTTGATTGCGGTATTTTTGATCTCGGTTCATCTTTTTTTTTGTAAAAATAGGTAATTTATTTAAAATAACCACTAGCTTCTCCTATAATAACCACTAGCTTATCCTATAATAACCACTAGCTTATCCTATAATAACTACTAGCTTATCCTATAATAACCACTAGCTTATCCTATAATAACCACTAGCTTATCCTATAATAACCACTAGCTTCACCTATAATAACTACTAGCTTATCCTATAATAATCACTAGCTTCACCTATAATAACCAGTACTTCATCCTAGTTATTATAGGAGCTTTACCTATAAAAAAATATAAATATAGCTGTACTGTTTTTAAAAATCAGTAGATGTTAAAATAAAAAAGCCCGATACAATCGAGCTTTTTAAAATCTATTTTTTAATAATTACGGTTTGGGATCTTGCGGTTTTCCGAACAACCAGTAAACATGTTCATAAAAGAATATTGTATAAACATAAATATTTGGTTTTTTGTTTATTTTTTGACAAATATGTTTGCTATAGTTTTAATTAAAAAAATTATTTCTTTAAAATTAAATATTGAAAAGAGTTTAAAGCCACATTTGAAGAAACAGTTACGGCTAAGCCTGTTATAGCATTTGTCCAATTTCCTTGTAAAGCAGTTGGAACGGTAAATGATTGTACTGTTGCTCGAGAATTTACTAAAACCAAGACTGTCTCGGTAGCAGTAGCTTTTTGAAAAACAGCTATGTTTGCATCGCCATAAGTGGTAAGATTTCCTGTTCTAGAAGCTACGGAAGAATTATAAAAAGTTAATAAATTAGTATACGCTAAAAGCATATCGCTATTTGCTGTCCAATTTATAGTATTTGTTCCGTTGTAAATTGCTGTTGCGCTAACACCAACTTCTTGACCAGAATATAGTAAGGGAACTCCTTGTAAAAAAATTGAAATTACCGAAGCAGCAAGTGCTCCATCTTTGCCACCATAAACAGAAATTGGCGTAGCGATGTTAGATTCGTCGTGATTTGTTGTAAAACGTAATTTCTTTTTTCCAGTAGGAACAACTGCGTATTCTGAAGTATTTGTTGCAAATAAAGTAGTAACACTAGTTTGACTGGTTCCAAAAACATTCTTTACTGCACTTAAATAATCCCAAGCAAAATTCATTTGAAAACCAGCAGTAAAATGATCGGCACGATTTCCTTCAGCTAATAAAATTAAGTATTTGTTTGGTATTGCATTTAATGCGGTATTGGCTTGTGACCAAAAATCATAGGGAATAAAATCGGCGGCATCACAGCGAAAACCGTCAATATTAGTTTCGGTAACCCAATATTTCATGGCATCAATCATGGCAATTCGCATGTCAGAATTGTTGTAATTCAAATCGGCAACATCATTCCAGTTAGTCCCTGCTGGACTTATAATTTGTCCGCTGCTGTTTTGTGTATACCAATTAGGATGAGTCGTTATCCAACTATTGTCCCACGAGGTATGATTAGCAACCCAATCTAAAATTACGGCAATACCCTTTTGATGCGCAGTTGTTACTAATGTTTTAAAATCTTGCAACGTTCCCAGACTGGTTCTAACCGATGTATAATCTTTAACACAATAAGGCGAACCAAAAGAATTTGTAACTCCAATTGAGTAAATTGGCATGATCCAAATTGTATTTATGCCCAAAGACTTGATGTTATCTAATCGATTTGTAATTCCTTGAAGATTTTTTGACGTGCTAAAAGCCGTTGGATTAATTTCATACATTACAATATCTGAAGTCGCTACCGGAATAAAATTATCAGAAGTAATTAAAGGAGTAGCAACTACAGTAGGAACTTCTTCACTTTTACTACAATTTTGAAATACAACTAACAAGCAAAGAATCATTGATAGTTTAAAGAAAAGTTTTGCTCGTTTCATTTGAAATTTTATTATTTTTTTACAATCAAATATATATATTACTTTATCAAATTTACATCTATAAAATAATAATATGTTTTAAAATAAACTATTACTTGAATTAGAATATGGGGTTTAAAATAAAAAAGCCCGATACAATCGAGCTTTTTAAAATCATTTTTTTAATAATTAAGGTTGGGGATCTTGTGGTTTTCCGCCCTGTCCTTCAAAACGTTGTCTAAGTTTTTCATACGATTCTTTTGCGCCAGGAATACCTGCCATGGCGGCTGCTTCATAAATTTTGTATACCGCCAGCCCGTTGTCATAGCCCTCGCTACCACAAATGCGCTTCAAGTCGGTCACGCGGCGCAGCACGCCTAATAAATTAGACTCTATCGAGTCTAATTGTCCAAAAAGGGTGAAATCAGTTTGAATAATAGCGGCACTCAAAAACGGAGGAATAATACCCGCGCCGCTAATTGCCATTTCGGTAATAACGTCTTCTACAAAAACTTTGTTGTTTACATCAATGGCTCTAAAACTACCTCGTTCCTCATCGGTCAAACTGCCAGCAGGAAGTTGGGTTGCTACTGTATCAATGGCAACTTTGATAGCCGTCATGTTTGCAGGGGTTAGCGTTACGTTCAATCGGTTTTGTGTTAAATTTGACATGGTTAATTTTTTTAAGTTAATACATTATTGAATTCCAAAAATAAAAATAAAATTGACAATACCAAATAAAATTCTGATTTTTTTTGTTAACTATTTGTTGTATTCGATTAATAGTTCACAAAACCTGATATAATTATAGTAACTAATAATTATACAAATAAAACAAAGAATTGTATAACTACTCGTACTATTTAAAATCTAATTTTAAGGCAAATAAACTTTTTAAAAAACAGTAGTATGCGACACATTTCAATTATTTCCTCGAGCGTTAGAGAAGGACGAAAAAGCCACCATGTTTCCCTTTATTTTCAAAATTATCTCATTGAAAATAAGTTGGCTACCACAGAGATTATTGACTTAAAGGAGTACAACTTTCCCATTTTTGAAAGCACCTTAAAATTAATGAATAATCCAGCTAAAAATATTCTAGAATTTGCTGATAAGATTAAATCATCTGAAGGGATTATCATCGTTACACCAGAATACAATGGAGGTTATCCTGCCAGTTTAAAAAATGCTATTGACCTGCTGTTAGAAGAATGGAAACATAAACCCATTGGTATAGTCACCGTTTCGGGAGGTCAGTTTGGCGGTCAACAGTGCATGGTAGCGCTTCAATTTACACTCTGGAAAATGATGGCCTGGACCATCCCCGCTATGTTTTCTGTTCCAACGGTAGATAAAGCGTATGATGAAAATGGAAAGCCGATGGATAAGTTAAACTCAGACAAACTTGCTGCAGTTTTTATAAAAGAATTACTATGGTGTATTGAAGCCGATAAAGCACCACAACATAACTAGCCTAATTATATTCAAAAAAACAAAATCATGTCAATACAAAGCATTAATCCCACAACTAATATAGTCGTTAAAAAATTTGAAGAAATGTCAGAAACTGCGGTTGATCAATCTATTGAACAATCAGTTGAAACATTCGCTATCTGGAAAAAAACAGCCTACTCACAAAGGAGTGAGTTATTGCATAAGGTAGCCGGTTTATTAAGAAAGAAAAAGACAGCACTTGCCCAGTTAATCACTCTTGAAATGGGTAAACTAGTTACACAGGCTGAAGGAGAAATAAAACTAAGTGCTGAAATTTTTGATTATTATGCTAAACATGCAGAAAGTTTTTTGGCGGATAAAATTTTAGATCCGGTTCATGGCGAAGCTTTAATAAGACATAGCCCTATTGGTGTATTGCTAGGTGTACAACCGTGGAATTTTCCTTTCTATCAGGTTGCCCGTTTTGCTGCGCCCAATATAATGGTGGGTAACACCATTTTAATTAAACATGCTTCAATTGTACCTCAATGTGCTTTAGCCATTGAGAAACTTTTTTTAGAAGCAGGAGCACCACTGGGGCTTTACAGCAATCTGCTTATATCCGGAAAAAGAGCAACGGCTTTAGTGGCTGACAAAAGAATAAAAGGCGTTTCGCTTACGGGTAGTGAGGTTGCTGGTGCAAGTATTGCAACTCAAGCTGGCAAGTATTTAAAAAAATCTGTTTTGGAATTAGGAGGTAGTGATGCCTTTATTGTGTTGGATGATGCAGATATTGATGAAGCAGTGGAATGGGCTGTGGTAGGCAGAATCAATAACAATGGACAATGTTGTATTGCATCAAAACGATTTATCGCAGTTGAAAGTATAGCTGAAGAGTTCTTTGAAAAATTTAAAAATAAATTAGAAGCCCTGATAATTGGCGACCCTATGGAAACAACTACACAATTAGGACCATTGTGTACTGAAGCGGCCGCAGTTCAAATTGAAGAACAGGTGCAAAGAGCTGTAAATGGAGGTGCTAAAATTTTATTAGGCGGTAAAAGAGTTGACAGATCAGGTGCTTTTATGCAACCAACAATTATAGCAAATATGCTTCCAGGCAATTCTACCTATTATGAAGAATTTTTCGGACCGATTGCAGTTTTTTTTACCGTAAAAGATGAGCAGGAGGCAATTGATATAGCTAATGATTCTCCATTTGGTTTAGGTGGCTCGGTATTTACAAAAGATATAGAAAGAGGCAAACGGGTAGCCGATCAAATTGATACGGGAATGGTTTTTATTAATCACCCAACATGGACGCAAGCTGATTTACCATTTGGAGGTACCAAAGGGTCAGGTTATGGAAGGGAACTTTCTGAATTAGGTATTAATGAATTTGTAAATAAAAAATTGATCAGAGTTAGCGAATTAAGCGACCCCTTTTAATTCAGTATTAATTGTAAAGTAATTAATCCAAAACAAATAGCGCTTTGATACGCTAAGCAAAAGCATATTGGAAAGCTGATTTACTAAAATATTTAAATAAACTGTAATGCTTACTGCAAAAAAAGAAGAGCCAACTAAACTAGCTGAACATACACCAGAGCAACCAAAAGAGCCTTATGAAATAATGGTTGACCAAATAGAGGCTGGGTTGAAGGAACACCGTCGTTCTAATATCGGACTTTTTATATCGTCACTTTCTGCAGGTTTAGAAGTGGGTTTTAGCATACTGGTTATTGGTATAATTTATACCTTTTTTAAAACGGAAGTAAGCCACGGTAAACTATATTTAATGATGGCATTGGTATATCCTATTGGCTATATTTTTGTAATTACTGGTCGCTCGGAGCTTTTTACAGAACATACTGTTTTGGCTACCATACCCGTACTTAATGGCAAAGCATCGTTTAAAAGTTTATTGAATCTGTGGGTAATTATTTACTTAGGTAACTTATTTGGAGGCTATCTTTTTGGCACAATTGTTTTACAATTTAATGCAGGCACACATCTTATATCACTTGATTTTTTTCATTTTGTATCTCAAAAAATGGTTGCTTATAGCAGCACCAATATTTTAGTTAGTAGCATAATGGCAGGTTGGCTAATGGGTACACTATCCTGGTTGTTAAGCTCGGCACAAGATACTTTAAGCCGTGTAGTAATGATATTTTTAATAACATTCATTATTAGCATTGCAGGGTTACACCACTGTATTGTTGGATCTATAGAAATATTTATGGCTTATTTTGCAAATGCTAACAATATAAATGGGCTTGAGTTTTTTAAATTTCAAGTTCTTTCTACAGTAGGTAATATCATTGGTGGCGTAGTGCTGGTAGCATTGGTAAAGTATGGACATAGCAAACGCCCGTGATTCTTAATTTTTTTAATTCTTAAAATTTAAAAGTTAAAATATATTTATTATGAAAAAAGACAAACAATCGCCACACGATAAAAAAGTGGCTCACGTAATGCACAAATTTAAGGAAGGCGACCTGCACTCTAGCAAAAGCGATGTAATTGTAACTAACCCAAAACAAGCTATTGCCATTGCGCTGCACGAGGCAGAAGGTTTGGATAAAAAATCCAAAAAATAAAAATTATGGCAATTAGAAAAAAACCAAGTAAAAAATCTACTGATAAAAAAACCGATGACCCTTGTTGGAAAGGGTATAAACAAGTCGGAATGAAGGAAAAAAACGGAAAACAAGTTCCAAACTGCGTTCCAGATAAAAAATCTTCTAAATTATAACCAATACTAGATTAGTTTAATTGATTAAATAAAAAACCTAAAAAATAATTTATGAACACACTACACAGTTACAAGTTGTCAGTAAAATGGACAGGAAATCAAGGAATAGGAACTTCTAATTATAAAGATTTTGACAGAAGTTATAGCATTCAAATCAAAAAAAAAGCACATGTTTTAGGCTCGGCACATCCACAATTTCGTGGTGATAAAACCAAACACAATCCCCAAGAACTTTTGTTGGCATCCGTATCATCTTGCCACATGCTTTGGTATTTGCATTTATGCGCCGAAGAGAAAATTGTTGTAACGGATTATGTTGATAATGCAACTGCAATTCTAGAAGAAACAAAAGATGGAAATGGAAAATTCTCATCCATAATTCTAAATCCTACAATAATGGTTTCCGAAAAAGGAATTATTGAAAATGCCACAGCATTGTACAAAAAAGCTAACGAATTTTGTTTTGTTGCCAATTCATTAAATATAAAAGTAGACCTCCAACCGATAATTAATTCTCAAGATTAATAATTTTAAAAGAAGCACTTTCTAAAAAAGCTTTGAATTATGATAGTTACTTCACATAACGACGGTTGGAAAATTACCACCCAACGCTCTCACGGCTTGCTAGCGGCAATGTTGGCTTACCAATTCGAAATTAATTTACCAAATGAAATTATGGTTCCAACGCTTATTGCCATTGCTGAACACGAAGATGGTGTTGCAGAAACTAAAGAACGTAAAAACCTCACAGATGCTGGCGCACCTCGTCATTTTTTGGTAAAAGACGGCAGGGCAAAAACCGATTTAAAACGATATCAAAATGTGATGGAGTTGGCCACTTCAAAAAGCCAGATAAACGCCTTGCTGACTTCTATGCACCTTGACTTTATTTTCAGCGACCACGTTACCGGAGCAGATAAAGCGATGGACAACTTTTTGAAAGATCAAGAAAAATATCGAAAAAAATTACTTAAAAACTTAAATTTCGATAACCATTTTGCAAAACATTTGTATCGCTTTGTAGAATGGTGTGATGCATTTTCATTATTAATATGTATGGACAAAATTCAGCCAGAAGGACGAAAAATGGAAATATCTGAAAATCCCGATGGTGTGATTAATCAAGTTTTTTATAAAGAAGACAACATGATCACGGTAACACCTTGGCCATTTAAGCAGGAACGTTTTACCGTTTTTTATGAATATAAAATTATAAAAGAGTTAAAATTTACTACGGTTGAAGAATTTGATCAAATTTGTACTACTACGGTTCCGCAACGTCAAGAATTTGTATTTGTAAAATAAAGTGTTGCTTATTTGAAGTTGCTCCCTATTGCTTCATAAAATACTATTTTGAAATCAAACGAAAAAAGGGTTGGAGGAAACGGAAGCATTAGGAGAAAATCAAAAATGATAAAAAGGTGTCTTCAATTTTTAACTAAAAAACCGAAAATTTATTTAAAACCCATCTTTAGGTATTAATTTCTTCTGAAAAAATTAGGTGTCAACATTAAATATGTGAATTGTACAAATTTTTTCAACAATTGTATAAATCTTTTTTTTCCGTTGCATAGTACTTTTGAATTGTTGATAAAATATCACAACTGTGCTGCCAGATGCAGAAAAAAATTAATTATTTTGTTATGAATGATTCAGAAAAAGACATCGTTGCAATTGCTTCAGAAAGTGCTAAAACATTAGCTGCGGCCGTTACGGCAGCTGGTTTAGTAGAAACGCTTCAAGGTGAAGGTCCATTTACAGTTTTTGCACCAACAGATGCTGCGTTTGCAACTATTCAAAAAGATGTAGACAATCTTTTGAAACCAGAAAACAAGGCGAAACTTGTCGACATTTTAACGTATCATGTGGTTAGTGGTAAAACTTTAGCTGCTGGATTGCATGATGGACAAGAACTTACCACACTACAAGGTGGCAAGTTAAAAGTGACCATCAAGGGAGATAAAGTAATGATTGGTGATGCACACGTGACGACTGCAAACGTAGAAGCTTCAAATGGAGTAGTACATGTAATTGACAAAGTTTTAATGCCAAAAATGTAAATTTTTAGCATTAAACTAAAACCTTCAAGTTTAAAAAAAGCTTGAAGGTTTTTGTATTTTAAAAACCAACGGCTTATCACAAACTACAATCCATCTCTAAATTTTAAAGATTTTTTAAACCATTAGTTAAAATAAACTACCTATTTGCCATTAGGATAAATGAAACGTAAAAAATGAAAGTATTAATCACCGGAGCCACAGGAAATGTGGGAATGGAAGTTATCAAATCTCTATAAAAATTACCACATGATTTGCAAATTAGTGCAGGTATTCTTGATTTTGAATTAAACAAACCTAAACTTGATAGTTTTAAGATTGATTTTGTAAAATTCGATTTTATGGATGCTACAACCTATCGTCCCGCAATAGAAAATTGTAATATATTGTTTTTATTGCGACCACCAAAAATTACTGCTACTCAAAAATATTTTAAACCTATTATAGAAACGGCAAAAACAGTTGGCATAAAACACCTTATTTTTCTTTCGGTTCAAGGGGTTGAAAAAAGTACTATCATACCGCATCATAAAATCGAAAAACTTATAGTAGCGAGTAACATACCCTATACTTTCTTGAGACCAGCTTACTTTATGCAAAACTTTTTAGGACCCTTACACCATGATTTGGTCGAAAATAATAGCATATTTTTACCTGCCGGAAATGCCAAATTCACAGTGGTAGATGTTACTGATATTGGTGCTGTTGCCACTACTATAATTACCAATTCGTCAAAATACATCAATCAATCATTTGAATTAACAGCGCACGAAAAATTGACTTTTGGCGAAATGGCAACACAATTGAGTACAGGATTGAATAAAAAAATACGATATGAATCGCCGAATCTTCTAAAATTTAATGTTGCAAAACGAAAAGAAAAAATGCCGTTCATGCTCATAAAGGTCATGATTATGTTGCATTATTTTCCGAGATTTCAAAGTGAACCTCAAATTACAGCTTGTATAAAAACAATTATAGGTAGAGAACCTAAAACATTTGAGCACTTTATAGCAGATAATAAATCAAATTTAATACAATGAAAACATCCTACACCATTCCTACCCAAACTAAAATAGGTCATGTGCATTTAAAAGTGTCAAATTTGCAACGATCGCTAGCCTTTTATTGTGATTTACTTGGTTTTGAAATTACAACACTTCATGGCACTGACGTTGCCTTTATATCGGCTGTTGGTTACCATCACCACATTGGCTTAAATACTTGGTATAGCAAAAATTTTCAGCTGGCACACGAAAAAGGAGTTGGCTTGTTCCATACTGCCATTTTATATCACACACGCAAAGACTTAGCAACTATTTACAAGCGATTATTGAACGAAAAATATCATATATCAGGTGCTGCACATCACGGTGTTTCTGAATCATTATACCTAAACGATCCCGACAATAATGGCTTCGAACTCTACTGGGACAAGCCAAAACAGGAATGGCTCTAAAACTGCCTCGTTCCTCATCGGTCAAACTGCCGGCAGGAAGTTGTGTTGCTACAGTAGCAATGGCAACTTTGATAGCCGTCATGTTTGCAGGGGGTTAGTGTTACGTTCAATCGGTTTTGTGTTAAATTTGCCATGGTTAATTTTTTTAAGTTAATACATTATTTGAATTCCAAAATTAAAAATAAAATTGACGATACAAAATAAAATTCTGATTTTTTGTGTTAACTATTTGTTGTATTCGATTAATAGTTCACAAAACCTGATATAATTATAGTAACTAATAATTATACAAATCAAACAAAGGATTATGCAACTACTAGTGCTAATTAAAATCTAATTTTAACAATTCAATTAGTAAAATAATAGTAGTATGAAAACACCTAAAAATGCAACGTTAGATAAAAAAATAGCACCACACGATAAAAAAGTGGCTCAAGTAATGCAGCAGTTTAAGCAGGGCGAGTTGCACTCTGGCAAGAGCGATGTAATTGTAACTAACCCCAAACAAGCCATAGCCATAGCACTGAGCAAGGCAGAAGGGTTACCGAAAAATAAAAAATAACTTTATAAAAATAAATTAGTATGTGGAACGAAGAGAACAATCAATTGAAACGCAGTTTTGAATTTAAAAATTTTGTAGATGCCTTTACTTTTATGACAAAAGTAGCCTTTGCAGCCGAAAAAATGAACCACCATCCTAACTGGAGTAACGTTTATAACAAAGTAGAAATTGCATTGTTTACTCATGATGCTAACGACAGCATTACAGATTTGGACCACAAATTAGCCGATGCAATTGATGCCATTTATAAAATGTAACATATATTTTTGGGCGTGACCCGATGCAAAAATCGGGTCGGGCTATCCACTACAATTTTTTTGGTCTAGTCAAAAAAACTAGACCAAAAAAGATTTTCGTTTCTATCCCTCACGCACACAACATTTAAAAATTTCTCATGCTCAAATCACAAAGTTTTAACTAAGAATGTTACTAGTTTTTGCAATAGTTATACAACAACTTATAAGCAACATAGTACAACCTTTATAAAAATTAGAAATCATGTTAGAAGTCAAAAAGGAAGGTATTGTTCTAAGCAAATCTGATGCAGGTTTTGAAATCGAAGGTGTCTTGAATCCTGCAGTAATTCATTATGGAGATTACATTCATATGTTTTACCGTGCTGTAGGAAAAGGAAATTATTCGAGCATTGGTTATGCAAAATTTAAAACACCGCTAGAAGTTGTTGAAAGAATGGACGTACCCGTTATTTTTCCTCAATTTGATTATGAAGAACATGGCGTTGAAGATGGCAGAATTGTTCTAATAGACAATTTATTTTATCTTTCTTATTGCGCTTTTGATGGGGTAAATGCTTTGGGTGCACTAGCAACATCGACCGATTTAATTACTTGGGAGAAAAAAGGAATTATTGTTCCACAGATGATGTTTGACGAATTCAGTCGTTTGGCAGGAACAAAAAGTAAACTAAACCAAAAATATTTTAGATATAACGATCACGAAGGTGTCAAAGAAAAAAATGGAAAAAGAGTTATGGTTTGGGACAAAAATGTTGTCTTTTTTCCGCGACGAATAAACGGAAAGTTACATTTTTTGCACCGCATAAAACCAGATATTCAAATAGTTTGTGTAAATGATTTAAGCGAATTAACACCTGATTTTTGGCAAAACTATTTACTGCGATTCAAAGATTATGTGTTGCTATACCCTATATTAAAACACGAAATAAGTTATATCGGTGGCGGTTGCCCGCCAATTGAAACAAAAAACGGGTGGTTACTTATTTATCATGGCGTTTACGATACCGTAAAAGGTTTTGTTTACTGCGCCTGTGTGGCATTATTAGATCTCGAAAAACCTGAAATTGTTCTGGCTCAATTGCCTTATCCGTTATTTAAACCAGAACTCGATTGGGAATTAAAAGGCGAAGTAAACAATGTTTGTTTTCCTACTGGCGCTGTTGTCATAGATGATACATTATATATTTATTACGGTGCTGCCGATGAGCGAATTGCTTGTGCATCAATGAGTTTGACCGAATTATTATCAGAATTAATGCTAAATAAAAAATAAAATGCAAACACAAATAACTTATAATAACATCAATGTTTTCCCTACTCGAAAAGTTCGAAAAAGCAATATTATCTCTAAATCAATTTTTATCGAAAATCAAAATATATTGCCTGAAATTGTATTTATTACATCATATCCGCCTCGGGAATGTGGTATTGCAACGTATTCACAAGATTTAATTTTTGCATTAAATAATAAATTTAGAAAATCGTTTGACATCAAAATTTGTGCATTAGAAAATCAAAATGACACTTATTTTTACAATGAAAATGTTGATTACTTTTTACAAACGGACAATCAAAATTCGTATTTAGAGTTAGCCGAAAATATTAATGAAAATCAGAATATTTCGATGGTTTTAATACAACACGAATTTGGTTTATTCAAATCGAATGAATCCGATTTTGTTGCATTTTTAGAATCATTAAACAAGC
Source organism: Flavobacterium sp. (assembly GCA_014377455.1). GTDB lineage: Bacteria > Bacteroidota > Bacteroidia > Flavobacteriales > Flavobacteriaceae > Flavobacterium. Next base: position 4,214 of record JACMPO010000090.1, on the reverse strand, counting down.
CTATAATTGTTGCTTTTCATACTGTTTTGCCAAATCCAGATGAATTGCTAAAACAAAACGTACAAGAAATTGATAAAATCGTAGAATCGTTTGTAGTAATGACCAATTCTTCGGCTAAATTATTAGTCAATGATTATGCTATTGCAAATAATAAAATTGCTGTAATTCCCCACGGAACTCATTTAGTCGAACACACAAGTAAAGATTTTCTTAAAGAAAAATATAATTTTTCGGGTCGAAAAATAATCTCAACCTTTGGATTACTAAGTTCAGGAAAATGCATCGAAACCTCGATAAACGCGCTTCGAGAAATTGTAAAAAAACATCCTGAAGTTCTATTTTTAGTAATCGGAAAAACACATCCAAATGTTATAAAAACCGATGGCGAAAAATATCGTGAAACGCTCGAAGCAAAAATTAATGCGTTGAATTTAGACAAATATGTAAAATTTATTAATCAATATTTACCGCTAGATGAATTGCTAGAATATTTGCAATTAACCGATATTTATTTATTTACGTCCAAAGATAGAAACCAAGCCGTTTCTGGAACTTTTTCGTATGCCATAAGTTGTGGTTGCCCTATTATCTCTACCCCTATTCCGCATGCTGTTGAAGTTTTGCAAAACGGAACAGGAATAATTATCGATTTTGAAAATCCAAAACAATTGGCAGAACAAGTCAATATTTTACTTGACAGTGAACAACTTAGAAAAGAAATTTCTTCGAACGGAATCCACAAATTGGCTCCAACAGCTTGGGAAAATTCGGCTATTGCACACGCACTTTTATTCGAAAAAATTAGCGAGGAAAAAATAGAATTGCATTACAAAATTCCTTCAATTAATCTCAATCATTTCAAAAATTTAACTACTAATTTTGCAATGATTCAGTTTTCAGTAATCAATCAACCTGATAGTAATACGGGTTATACACTTGATGATAACGCTCGAGCATTAGTTGCAATATGCCAACATTTTGAATTAAAAAACGATCAAAATGATTTAGAATATATTCAAAAATATTTTGATTTCATTAAATTTTGTTTGCAACCAGAAGGATACTTTTTGAATTATGTCGATCTTGAAAAAAAATTCACAAAACAAAACTCTGAAAACCTTGCTGATTCAAACGGTCGAGCCATTTGGGCATTAGGATATTTAGTTTCAATATCATATTTATTGCCCGAAAAATTAGTCGAAGATGTCCTAAAAACTTTTCAATTATCGTTATCAAATGTTTGTAAAATTCATTCGCCAAGAGCGATGTCATTCATCATAAAAGGAATTTATTATAGTAATTCTAAAAATTATTCTGAAGATAATATAATGATTTTGAAACATTTGGCAGATAAATTAGTTCAAATGTACAAGCATGAAAAAGATGAAAATTGGCAATGGTTCGAAAGTTATTTAACCTACGGAAACAGCATTTTGCCCGAAGCTATGTTGTGTGCTTTTATAGCAACTAATACTACAGTTTATAAAGAAATTGCTAAAACTTCATTCGATTTTTTATTGTCTAAAATCTTTTATAACAACACAATAAAAGTAATTTCAAACAAAGGTTGGTTGCACAATAATGATTATTCGCACACACAAAAAATTGGTGGCGAACAGCCCATCGATGTGGCATATACTATTCTGGCTTTAAGTAAATTCTATGAAACTTTTAACCAAGCCGATTATCTAGAAAAAATGGAAATTGCTTTTGATTGGTTTTTGGGTAAAAATCATTTACATCAAATAGTCTATAATCCTTCCACTGGCGGTTGTTATGATGGTTTAGAAGATAATTACATTAATTTGAATCAAGGTGCAGAATCGACTGTAAGTTATTTGATGGCAAGATTAACAATGGAAAAATATTTTGTTCATGACCAAAAAAAAGTAAAAAAAGCAATAATTATTTCAAAAAAGTAATCAAAAAATAAAAGTAATATTATTTAATTAAATTAATAAAATGACAATTAAAAAACAACATATAATCGCACCCAAAAAAAGCGATGCAAAGAAAAAAACCGAAGCATCGAACTCCAAAACAAAATCGGATAATTCTAAACAAACAATCCGAAAAAAAATGAATGAATTTGGAGATACTGATTCATTATGAAACTCTAAAAAAATCATGACAAATCAAAACCAAAACCTTTTTATTGTTGATGATAATCAAGAAAACGCATCGAAATTGCATCAAATTATCGAAAAGCGATTTGGAACAATTTACAATATTTTTATTTATACAAATGCGGTTCAAGCTTTGACACAAGTAGATAAAAATACAAGTATTGTAGTATTAGATTATAATTATTTTGGCGAAGATGGGACAAAAATTGCAAATTTAATAAACAATATTAATGATGAAACCAAAGTAATAATACTTTCTAATAATGCAGCTATTGTTTCAGAAATTTCATCTTATTTTAACAGATCAAACGATTATTTAGAAACAAAAAAAGAAGTAAAAAAGAAATTAAATAGAACGTTTTTAGAGATAGTTTCATATCCAGCAAACTATTTGCAGATGCGATATGGTGTAAGCCGATATTTTATTTATTTGGTTTTTCTTTTTTTAGGGGTCGGTATTTTAGTTTTTCTTGGAATGCAAACTATATATTAAAGAATCTATGAATTTTACAATATATTAAAAAAGTTATATAATACATTAACAATCAATAAAAAGGAACTTTATAAACGGAAATTATTTCGAATTAAAACCACAATAAAATGAAAACAAATGAAAGTTTACAAAAAGACGTTCAAGACGCAATCAAATGGGAACCACTTTTGCACGAAGCTGAAATAGGCGTAATCGTAAAAGATGGCGTTGTTACTTTAACGGGAACGGTTGATAATTACCTCAAAAAAACCGAGGCAGAAACTGCAGCTAAAAATGTAGCTGGAGTAAAAGCCGTTGTCGAAAAAATTGAAGTTAAATATGACAGTTTTTGGACCGGAAAATCTGATCAAGAAATTGCAAACGAAGTAATTAACGCTTTGCGATGGAGTTGGAATATTCCAAACAACACTATAAAAGTCAAAGTCGAAAGTGGCTGGGTAACTCTTTATGGCGATTTAGCTTGGAATTATCAGCGGGAATCTGCAAAAAATGCTGTCAAAAATCTCGAAGGTGTAAAAGGAATTACCAGTAAAATCATAATTAAATCGAACAAAACAGATTCTATCGAAAAAGAAGCAATCGAAAAAGCACTTTCAAGAAATTGGAGCATCAATGACAACGATATCCAAGTAAAGGTCACGGCCAACGAAGTAACTCTTGTCGGAACCGTAAATTCGTATTATCAAAAAGACGAAGCTGAGCGAATTGCTTGGAACGCACTTGGAGTTTGGTCTGTAAACAATGAACTTTCGGTAGGATATTTTGACTAAATAAATTAAAATTATGAAACCAAAAATAGGAATGTCCGAAATCCATCTGAATCGATGTATCGATTTATTATCAGTTATTTTGTCCGACGAAATGACTTTATACATCAAAACTCGAAAATTTCATTGGAATGTAGCAGGCGAAAGCTTCATGGAATTGCACAAACTTTTTGAAGCACAATACGCTACATTAGAAATTATTATAGACCAAGTTGCTGAAAGAATCAATAAACTAGGAGGCAAAACCATTGGCACAATGAACGAGTTTACGTTATTATCAAGAATAGTCGAACATCCAAATAAATATCCTATACAAAAAGCAATGATATCTGAACTTTTGTCCGATCACGAAATGATAATTGCCGAACTCCGCAAAGACATCGACATTTGTGCCGAGGAATGCCACGATGTTGGGACCGCAGATTTACTTACAGGAATTTTACAACAACACGAATCAATAGCATGGATTTTACGTAGGTATTTAAGTTAATTTTTTGGGGCGTGACCCGAAAAGGGTCGCGCTGTCCTTTCCCACTTTTTTATAAAAAGCATGACCCGAGCGAGAGCCAAAAGACGAACCAAAAATGCTTTTTATAAAAAGAGTTCCACTGCCATCGCTCACGCAAAGCAACATAAAATATTAATATCAATTTTTTTAAAAATAACATATCAGTCTCGGCTCACTTCCATACAAGAAGGGTCTGGGTTGGGACTAAAAACAAACATTATGGATTACGAAAACTATTATCTGGGAATGAATATTATTTGGTGGGTTTTATGGGTAATCCTTTTATTTTGGATTTTCGCAATTCCCTATGATATTCCTGG
>JACMPO010000089.1 GCA_014377455.1 Flavobacterium sp. | reverse complement strand
ACGGCGCACAATAAAGAAGGGTTGAAAATTGTTTTGAATCAGGTATTGAAAGAAGAATTTCAATTGCTTCATTTTGTTTTAGGCTTTGTAAATGATAAAGATTTAAAGGAAATTTTACCTTTATTTCCTCAAAATGCAAAATATTATTTTTGTAAACCAAATATTCCTCGAGGCTTAGATGCTGAAATTCTATTTAATGAAGCTAAAGCATTTGGATTAACAGGAAATATATATTCTTCAATTTCAGAAGCTTATCAATCAGCTTTAAAAAACGCTGGTAACGATGATTTTATTTATATTGGTGGCAGCACTTTTGTTGTCGCAGAAATTTTATAATTTTTTTTAATTTTGTTTGGATATTTAAAAAAGCATCTTATATTTGCACTCACAAACAAGTATAAAAATTTGTTTCCCGAAAGGGCGATTAGCTCAGCTGGTTCAGAGCACCTCGTTTACACCGAGGGGGTCGGGGGTTCGAACCCCTCATCGCCCACAAGTTTAATAACAATTGGTTTCAAAACCCTATAAATCTTATGATTTATAGGGTTTTTTCTTTTGCGCATATACCAAATTATTCATTCAATCTTAATTGGAGAGGGACAAAATCGAGATCCTAAAAATTTTACCATTTAGGGTCTCGCTAAATCTTCTCAATCCTTGCAAACATTCGTACTAACAACCAGTTCAACACTTGTTCAAAATATGTACATCTTGTTTGCTATCAATTAGAAAATTAAATTGAATACTAATTAAAAGGTTACCACTATGAAAGCAAAAATCACATTACACATTTATGCGAAAACTACAAAAGCTAATGCATCTGGACAACTACCAATTTATATTAGGCTAACCGTTGATGGACAACGCTTCGAATTTAGTTCGAAGAAATTCATTGAAAAATCCAAATGGTCGCCAGAACTGTCAAAAATGAAAGGTAGCTCGGAAGAAGCTAGAACATTAAATAACTATCTTGATTTGATGAAATCTAAAGTTTTTGATATTCAAATGGAATTGATCCATAAAAACGAAGAATTATCCTTGGAGAATTTCAAGTCAAGAATTTTAGGAACCCATCATCAAGAGCGAATGATAATTCCGATTTATCAAAATCATAATGATAAGATTGAAGAACTTATTGGGAATGGGTATGCTTATGGCACATTAGAACGCTTCAAAATATCTTTGAAACACCTGAAAGAGTTTATCTTTTGGAAGTACAATGTTTCGGACATTAGCATTAATAAAATTGATTATGCTTTTGTAACCGAATTTGAATTCTATTTGCGAAGTATAAAAAAATGCAATAACAATACTGCTGTGAAATATGTTAGAAATTTCAGAAAAATAATCAAGATTTGTATAGATAACGATTGGTTAGACAAAAATCCTTGTAGTCGATATGAAGGAAAAATGAAAGAAGTCGAACGAGATTTTCTTACTGAAGAAGAATTAAACAGAATTTATAACAAACGGTTTTCATCAGAGCGACTAACGCTCGTTAAAGACATTTTTATATTCTCTTGCTACACCGGTTTGGCATATATTGATGTAAAAGGATTAAAGAAAGATCATATAGTAATAGGCATTGATGGCGATAAATGGATTTTCAAAAACCGTCAAAAAACAGATACTAAGTCAAAAATTCCAGTGTTGCCAATTGCCCAAGAAATTATTCAAAAATATGCCAATCATCCAAAGTGTTTAAATGAAGATAGTATTTTACCAATTTTGACCAATCAAAAAATGAACGCCTATCTTAAAGAAATTGGAGATTTATGCGATATCTCAAAAGAAATTACTTTTCATATGGCACGACACACTTTTGCAACATCAGTAACGCTCACAAATGGCGTTCCTATTGAAACTGTAAGCAAAATGCTTGGACATAAAAACATTCAAACTACTCAACATTACGCTAAGGTTTTGGATAGAAAAGTAAGTGAGGATATGGCATTATTAAAGCAAAAATTAACGCAACATTCTATATCCAAAAGTTCATGAAAAAGATTTTTACTTAAATAGGAAACTTTCAAATTATAGTATTTAATTCCAGAATTAACTACCTTAAATTCCAGAATGAAATACCATAAAATCAAGCCACACAAGCATAGTGCTTATTCTGTAAAAACCAAATAACATAGTGTTTAATTCGCGAATTAAACACCTTAAACTCTAGAATTATTTACTAAAAATAGAAATTTATTATGAACCAAATACGGTGAGTAATTTACTAATCACTCACCGCAATTTTTAATAAATCACTTTACTTAGTAAATTTCTAATCAAAAAAAAAGATGCCATTGGCATCTATCACTTTCTCCTATCCTTATAGCTAACATTTCTATAATAATTCTTCCGCCCCAAAAAAAAACTTACCCCTCATGTAAAGCTCTACAAACCATAAAACAATAATTCCAACTATCTCATACCATTCCATCCATTAAAGATAAAACGGCAATCACATACTTGTAAAGCACGAAATAAAGTTACTCCCGAATTGACAATTTTTAATTCCGAATTGGCAAGTGATTAAAAAGAATAAAAGATGCCTAGGCATCTTTCATTCTTTATCTAAATCAAATTTAAAATCTAATAAGTCTTTTGGATGTAAGTTTAGTCCTTTCGAAACTTTGATAAATGTTCTAAAAGTAATATTTGTTTTTCCTAGTTCAATTTTATTTAAATCACTTGAATCTATTCCAGTGTGAAATTCCACATCATCCAAAGTATAATCTTTGGCAATCCTTATCTCTTTTATTTTTTTACCAAAACTTTTTAAAAAAACTTCTAATTGCTCATCCATAAATTT
>JACMPO010000088.1 GCA_014377455.1 Flavobacterium sp. | reverse complement strand
TGGGAGTGCCCGAATTGCTTGCCAAAATCAAGAGTTGGAATGCAAAATACCCAACAAAAGGTTTTGTTTTTATTAAAACGACCTATTTTAAGGTTTATACCAATCTAATAAAAACCGAATTGAAAATAGCTGCCTGAAAAATAGCTTGTCTTAAAACGATTATATTAAAGTTTTTAGAAGGGGTTTTTGTGAAAAATTTCAGAAAAAAGAGGGTTTTTTCATAGCCTGACGTCCCGCGGCTTCGGGAGGTTGCTGCGAATTTATGACTTAATTCTCCAAGTACAAGACGACTTTTGAAAAAACGTAGTTTTTTCGGAAGTTGACCAAGCCCAGCAATCTCCCGAAACCGCTGTTATGCACTGTACTTTATTTCCAGTTTGTAGTTATTTCCTCAAGTGTTTTTTTTAACCCATCGAAATATTTTCCTTTTTTAAGTTCTGGAATTAAAATGGGCTGTATTGTGTTATTAATAATCTCATCGGTAAAATATTTTTGTGCTTTTGGAGTAACAGAAACGGCAATCTTTCTTAAAGATTTACTGACCAAGATTGATAAACCTTTTCCATTTTTTTTTCCAACTTTCCAATTATTAAAAATGTCATCAGAAAATTTATATGGGTCGTTATAAGGTTTAATAGAATTAACGGTTATTATGACAATCTCATTTTTTGTTTTTTTTTCGTAATTCTTAATAATTTTTTCCAATTCTATTTTTTCGGAGTGAGTAAGTATTTTTTCAAAATCATTAACAAAGCCAATTTTTTGAGGGAATTTGTTCTCAATTATAGTGGAATTAATTTGCGGATTAAGATGTTTAGAAAAATTTTCGCTTTTGTCTTTGTAACTTAAAGTTATAAAAACCAAAATAATAAGTAATGTCTTCATCGTTTAGTTTGTATAGTGCATAACGTTATGCCACTTTGAGATGGCTGGAACTTCGTAAACGCTCAATTTTCGGCTAAACGAAAACTTGATGCGAAACGATAATTCCACTAAATTCCAGCTAGCTCAAAATGGCTGTTGTGCGTTCGGTTTTTTATTTATTAAAATTTAACATCATCTCTTTCGCAATAATATTTTGCAGGTTCAACTATGCAACCTTCTCTATATTTGTTTTTATAAATTTTGCTGTAAATTGTGTCTCCAAATTTATTGATTTTTCGGCTTACAATTGGTGGATCTGAATATAGTATTTCGTATACTTTGTCGGCTTTTTTGCATTTTAAACAAATAACTTTACCCAAAATAGTTTTCTTATATTTTGCAGTATAATCCAAACTCATTTCTATAATTTTACTTTCAAAATTAGTTACAGATTTTAACAGAATTGTTCCAATTCCAATTCCGCTACAAAAAAAGTCAAAAGATTTTTCGTTTTCGGGTGTAAATGTCAAATTGAAATCTCCATTTTGGTCAGTATAACTTTCTGCTAATATTTTTCCGTCTGCTTTTACAAATATTTTTAAAGCAATAATATCATTTTTTAGTTCCGCATTTTTTGGTTTTAAGTGACCATTTATAAAAATCGGATTTGATAAGTTTTTAAAACTCAAGATACCAAGAATTACAATAATCAATAGAATATGTTTTATTTTAAGTTCCAATTATTATAACTTTTTTTATTCAAATTTCTTTCGGTTTTCTGTCGCTCGAAACTGACGCACAACGACAAGTGCGCTTTGCGAAGGGATTTGCTTTTGCAAAACGCTAGTTAAGCGAAGGGCGCTTGTCGTTAAGTAAAAGCTGCGCCTTTTGCTTAACGTCCCGACGCTTCTCGTCAGTTGCGAACTTCGGAACTGCATATTTTCCGCTAAGATAAAAATTCTTGCGAAACGTAAACGTGAACTTACCACAAAATTCGCAATTGCGAGAAACGGCTGTTAGGCGAAGATTTAATCCTCCGCAAATCCATAATTCTCGTTTGTTTTCAAAATCCATTTTATTTTAGAATATCTTGTTCGAAGTATTTTCTCCAAACAGTCATTTTTATCTTTGTTAAAATTAGTTAAGTCAACAAATATTTTTTCTGCTTTTGGAAGTGTATTTATTTTATCTTCTAATTCGTCACAATTATCATTTAAAAATTTTACATACAAAGGATTTATTGATTTTACTATAAAGATTTCATCACTAAAGTATCTTTGAGAGTTTTCTATTGCATCTTCAAGTTTAGTTTCGTCTTTAAATAATTCAGCGATAATTTCATAGGTTTTAATAATCAGTTTTCCTTCTTCAGAACTTCTATTGGGAGAGAAAAAAGTTTTATTTGATTTTATTTTTTGTATATTTTCAAATTCTAAATTTATCGATATTCCGTCATTTGGTGGAAATTTATCAGTTTTGAATTTAGATAATTTACTTAAGAGACTTTTTAGTTCGTTGAATTTAGCATTTTCTGCCTGAACTTCGAATTTTATTTCTTTAGGTAAAAATTTTCTAACACTCTCTAAATCTGTTGAATCAATAAATTTCCAAGTATTTTTTGAAATTGAATCTGCTAGAGAATACTCATATGGAATTGAAGCTATAACTTTCTTTGAATTATTATCTATTTCTATTTCAAAACCACTGTAAAAAGAAGGAGCTGAATAGAATGTAAATTTTTCTATTTTAGATTTTCCTTTTTCTGTGCAGCTAATAATTGTAATCAATGATAAAATTATAAATGTCAACTTTTTCATTAAGGTTCATTTTTACGCAGTTTACAAAATTTTCGCCTAACGTCCCGACGCTTCTCGTCAGTTGCGAACTTCGGAACTGCATATTTTCTGCTAAGATAAAAGTTTTTGCGAAAGAAAATGTTGATGTTACCAAAATATTCGCAATTGCGAGAAACGGCTGTTGTAGGCAGTGTTTTTTTTTCTTCGTTTACTATGTTATTTCAAAAATTTTCATAAAGTTTTTTTCCAATTTTTTTCTCTTTGTATTAATGTTTATGTATGCGTAAGTTACCATAAAAATTAGAAACATATTTATAATTAAAGGAAGTTCAGAAATTGATTCGTTATAAGTTGAAAGCAATATAGAATTAAAAACTACAAATCCTAAAACCGGTATAAATATCCACCAGTAAAGTTGGTATTTATGCCTTGGGGCAAGTTCATATTGCACTTCAAGTTTTCCATTTACTGTTTTGTAACTGCCTCTTAAAATATAGTAAGTTGGGTCAGTTCTAAAATTTGAAGTTAAACTAAATGTATTATCATCAAAGAGACCGTAAAAAGTTTTTGATGAATCACCAAACATTGAAAACACCGCAAACGGACTTAATTTCAATTTTGGATGTCCAATTTTCGTAAAATTCGTTAATCTATTTCTAAATTCAGCTAGAGTGAGATTTGATTGCATTATGTTCAATTTTTGCACTTTTTCGGTAACATTGCCGACAACGACAAGCGCGCTTTGCGAAGGGATTTGCTTTTGCAAAACGCTAGTTAAGCTAAGGGCGCTTGTCGTTAAGCAAAAGCTGCGCCTTTTGCTTAACGTCAGTCTGTGAAAAAACCAACATTTATTTTCAAATATACTAAAAAAATAGTTGCATAAAAGATTTAATTTTCGTGAATTAAACATACAACACATTCAAGGAATTTCCCACAATCAGCTACAAATTGTTAGTTTAGAAGACATTATATCT
>JACMPO010000087.1 GCA_014377455.1 Flavobacterium sp. | reverse complement strand
TCTGTTGGTTCCATTGATGAATTTCATGATTAAATATACAAAAAATCAACGAATTGCGCAAGTTATTTGAGCGATTTTTAATACAAAAAACTCAAGCAATCAAAAAGAAGGTTATTAGACAGTTTGACGTCCCGTGGCTTGCGAAAGTTGGGTTAAGCAAGCCAAATTATAGAATAAACACCCAAGCAAACCAAGTACAAACTAAACATTAAATTAAACCTAAAGCCCCAATTTTTGCAAACCGCAGTTATAAGCAGGCTTTTATACTAAATATTATGAATTTATTTAAAAAATTATTTCGCAAAAAAGAAGAAATTAAAGTAACAAAAATTATTAAAACCGATTGTGAAATTAGAGTTGATAAAATTCATAATTGGTATCTTCAAAAAGGGCTTAATCCTAAGTATTTAAGATTTGTAGATTCAATGGGTGACTTTTGCTCTTGCAATGAGTATTGTTTAACTGCAATAGCAAGATATGCTGATTTTGGAATTGACTTAACTCTTTTTGATTATACAATAGTTTTCGGGAAAAGAACATTAACCCCATTAGAAAAAATATTTTAAAAATTAATAATTATGAAAAATTTATTACAGGAGTTTTTTAACTCAAAATCAGATTCTTGTCCTTTAGAATGTTTAGCACAAGAAAAGATGGAAAAAGATTTCCAAGAATGGTTTGAAAAAAAAGATACAACATTTAAAGAAGCAGTTGAGCCGCTAATGCTTTATCTAGGAAAAGAACATCATCCTCACGTTACTTGTATTGTTAGAAACAATATTGCAGAATTAGTAGAAGGGTTTGAAAACCACTTAACCGATGAATTTCTTGTTGATTAATTTAAACAAAATGAAATTATGAAAATACTAAATCTTTATTGTGGCATAGGTGGTAACCGCAAATTATGGGGTAATGATCACGAAATAACGGCAGTAGAATTTGATGCTCAAATTGCTGAAAAATACAAAGCTTTGTTTCCTAATGACAATGTTGTGGTTGCTGATGCACACCAATATTTATTAAACCATTATTCAGAGTTTGATTTCATCTGGACTTCGCCACCTTGCCAAACACACAGCAGAGCAAACTATTTTATAAATTACATTACTCAAAGTCGTTATCCTAAAATGGAATTATGGCAAGAAATAATTTTCTTAAAAACATTTTTTAAAGGCAAATTTTGCGTCGAAAACGTGGTTAGTTATTACGACTATTTTATACCGCCAACGGCAGAAGTTGGTAGGCATTATTTATGGTCAAATTTTAACATTCCTAAAATAGAATTACCAAAAGACGAAGTGGGCACGATGATGAAGCAATATGTAGGTAAAAAAAACCACGCACATTCAAAAAAGTTAGAAGACAGAAACGCTGTTAATTCAGATTTAGGATTACACATTCTTAATTGCGCAACTGATAGTTATAACGCAAATCTCGTTAATCAGGTCGGACTTTTTGAAGCTTGCTTATAACGTCTCGCGGCTTGGCGGCAGCTGGGGATTTTGTTAGCCAAATGTATTTATTTAAAACCAAAGTTCCAAGTACAAAACCAACTTTAAAGTTTGCCTAAAACCCCAATTGCGCCAAAACGCTGTTGTAAGAAGCCTTTAATTCCGGTCTTTATATTATTCCAGTTAATATTATTTATTATTGTTCTATTAGTGATGTTCTTATCATTATGCACCATCGACGTTAAAGATTTTATCAATTGTTCTTAATATCTTCTGCTTGAAAAAAATGTATCAGCGAAGTAAAATCAGAAATAAATTATAAATATCTACAATACTTTATTTCTGATTTTTCCTCTAGCTACTGCACGATTCGTTTGGTGCGGTTTTTTGAATTAATTTTCTATACAGCAACACGACTTGTAATGTGTAATCATTTCTTAAATTCTTCATATTGATTACCATCATACGCGCTCCACGCAAAGGGATTTGCGCGCGAGCGTAGGTATAATCTAAAAAACTAATTGATTAATAATTAAGGCGTTTTATTTTCCATATGTTTAACAAACTATCTGCTGTTTGTTTTGAAACATAATCTAATTTTTGAACATAAAATTGAATACCGTTAATTTTGTTGTCTGCTGGTACTGGATAAACATGAATATACTGCCACCCTTTTTTAATTTTAATATAGTCAATAAATGAATAAGAAGACGAAAGACCAGCTATATCATTATACTCTTTAAAAACATACCTGTATATTATAGTCTCATTTACGAAATCATCTACGGTAATTTTTATTTTACCATTTACATATACATCTTCTTCAAATATCAACTTCCCGTTTTTTGGATCTAAAAAAATACTTTTATGAAAAAAAGAAGGCTTTTTTAAACCATAAGATATATTAATTCCTTTTGACGATAAATTAATCGGATTAAACATTTTATTAATTTTATCATAACCGTTACCATAAATTTCATTCATGGTCGAATCAATTATTCTTAAACCAATCGTCCTTCGTTCTAAATTAAATTTAGTTCCTAAATAACTTGGTTTTAGCGCCTCTCTTTTGCAACTTGTATATATTGTCACTAATAAAATTAGTAAAATTAATTTTTTCATAATTTATTATTAGTAGGTTTCAGTCCAAGTCCATTTTTGTTCAAAATCGCCTCCAATATGCAGAACTGGATTAGAAGACGGATTTGAAGGAGTATCTCTTACGTGATTAGGGAATATTCCGTCGTGAACACCATTGTGATCATTGTCTATCCTAAGTCTCGTTGCGGAATCCCAAATACTTGGATTTTCAACAGTAAAAATAAGCATATGTTGACCATTAGGCAATAAAAAAATGGACACAGCTGTACTATAGGAACCTAAAAATGAAGTTGCAATATTTCCATTTGCCATCCCGTCATAAAATGCTTGTTGTCCATAAATCCAGCTGTGTGGAGGTATTGCACTTAAATTCCCATTTGCAATTCGATTAAGAGCAATATTTCTCGCTTGACTAACACCTTGTTGTGTACGTAATGAATTAACGGTTACACTAGGTCCATTAAAAGATATTGGATTTGGACCTAATTCAAATAACCACATATTAAATAAATCAGTCCAATTACATGTGCTTGCGTTCGTGTTAATTACTGTTGATGCAGCGTTTCTAATTCCATCAATGATAATGTTAATAAATGATATTGAAGAAGGATATGCTGTTGCAAGTGCAGATAATTTAGTATACATCGTGTGGGTCAATTCAGCAGAGCTTGTTATTCCCGTTGAAATTGCTTGTTTTACTTCCGCTTTCCAATTTCTTTCTTTAAAAAAAACTAATATTTCCTTTGAAAACGCTTTACTTTCATCGTTAAAAGAATTCGTGGCCAAGTAACCAAATATTTGATTTTTAATTTCTGGATTAGCAATTAAATAATTATAACCCGCTAAGTCTACTGTTCGTAAATCATTAAGAAATTGGCTAAATAATTGTGCGTCTGCGGTTGACAATACAGGTTCACTAATTCCATTTTCATAATATTCGGTTGGTGTTGTTTCATTTGGAAAATTTGGTGTAATATATCCACCGCCACCGCCGCCGGGAAAGAATGGGTTACCGTAATATCCTCCAGAACCATCCCCAGTTCCACCGCCGCCACCAAGTTCACCACCATTGCAATCAATAGCTACAGTTATTGATCTTATTCGCGGTGCTGCCGCACCTGTTAATTGACATTGAGAAGCACTAGTATGACCATTTACACATGCTGTTATTATTGTAATTGTCGCAAATCCGCAATCGCTTTGAATTTGGTTTCCGAAACTGTATTCTCCGAGCACTTCTGTTACTATAGGGTTCTGAATACTTTTTAGTTCATCATTTGCTAAATCAATTTTTTCTTGTGAAGTTAAGTTATACTTTAATAATTTAGCATAGTATTTACCATCAGTGTGTTCGCTAATTACAATGTTTTCCAATAAACCATTATCAATAACTCTTTTAATTGGAAATGTATAACTTTCTAAGTTATGATAGCTGAAATGTGTACCGTCGTTAAAATCAATTTCAAAATCATACGAAGTAGCGTTTTGAACGTTTGAATTTTTAATAATTGGTTTGGTATCTATTAAATTTAAATTCTTAAAAACATCAAATGCTTTATTATTTTCTTTAAAATTAGCAAAATTTACTTTCGTTTTTTTAATGTTAGATTCATAATTAGCGTGCTGTTCTTCTTGTAATGGCTCCTTTTCACAACTCGTAAAAAGAATTGCTAAAAAGCAGGTGGTTAATACTAATTTCTTTAAAATTGATTTTTTCATTTATATTTTTTTTTATTGGTTACTATTTTAATATTTCTAAACTGAATCGGTTCAGTTCTTTATTTTTCTCAAAGGTTTCTTACAACGTCCCGGGGCTTTGCGGAGTTGCGAAATTCGTAACTACGTATTTTCTATAAAAATATGAATTTCTTGCGATAACAAAACGTGAAGTGTGCACATTTTTCGCAATTTCGCAAAACCCTTGTTAGCCGTTCGACTTTATTTTTTCCGTTATTCTCGTTTGTTTAATTTTCATGCCAAAAATTTGGCTTTCAAGGTTCGTTCAGAGTATTTTCTTTCAGTAATTTTCTAACTGCAAAGTTCGGCTTTCAAGTTTCTGTCCAAATACTTTCTTTCAGCAATTTTCTACCTGCAAAGTTTGGCTTTCAAGCTTCGTTCCGAGTATTTTCTATCAGCAATTTTCTAACCGTAAAGTTTGGCTTTCAAACTTCTTTCAGGTTATTTTCTTTTAGCAATTTTCTTGCACAAAATTTGGCTTTCAAGTTTGGTTCTAAGTATTTTCTTTCAGCTTTTTTCTTTTAGCAATTGTTGGTTTGTAAGTTTTGTTTTGCGGGTTTTCTTTCAGCATTTTTTTTAGCGCCAAGTTCAGTTTTCAATCTTCGTGCTGGGTATTTTCTTTCAGCAATTCTCTAGCTGCAAAATTTGCCTTTCAAGTTTCCGTTTAATTATTTTCTTTTAGTAAATAACAAAGGCAGTTTTCAATATTTCGACTAATTAAATAAACTAAAATTAAAATTTCAATCAGTTTTTCCAGAGTCCCAAGAAGTTGACGGCTAACGTCAGTCTGTGAAAAAACCAACATTTATTTATCAAATATACTAAAAAAATAGTTGCATAAAAGATTTAATTTTCGTAGATTTAAACATGCAACACATCACTGGAATATCGCGCCACGAACTGCAAATGAGTAGTTT